>NZ_CP064686.1:7570000-7797172 GCF_023100905.1 Bradyrhizobium sp. 4 | reverse complement strand
CGCAAATTCCCCACTCGGCCCCTGACGCCTCACCCGCGCCGTTCGACGGAAGCCAGCTCGACGATCCAACCGTCGCCTGTACGGCTTTGGTGGAGCTGCGGCTGAATATTCCAATATTTAGTAGCTTCGGTCAATTCAGACTCTACATCTTGACCTTTGAGAAACAACGCTTTTGCGCCCTGGCGCATCAGCGGCTCCGCAAAGCCGATGAGTTGATGTAGCGGAGCCAGTGCACGCGCGGTGACGCAATCGACCGGGCCGGTGATTCTATCCACATTATCCCCGATCTCAGCGAGATGTACGACTCCCGGAGATGTAGTGACGCGGATGGCTTCGCGCAGGAAGGCTGCCTTCTTGGCGATTCGCTCGACCAGATGGACGCTCGTCCCGGCCGTCCCCGCCATGGCGCAGGCTAGGACGACGCCCGGAAAGCCGCCGCCGCTGCCGAGGTCAGCCCAGCGTTTGGCCGAGGGGGTGAGAGCGACGAGCTGAAGCGAATCGGCGATGTGCCGGGTCCAGAGATGCGGCAATGTCGAGGGCGCGACGAGGTTGGTCTTGGCCTGCCACTCCCGCAGCAGCGCGATGTAGCGATCGAGCCGGAGCTCCGTTTCATGTGAAACGGGTGCGAGCTTCAGTGCCGCAACCTTGTCGGCCGCGATGACGGCGTCCAACGACCGATCGTTGGCGCTGGCCTTGTCGATCTTCGGTCTGGTCGGCGCCGGTTCGGAGCGACGACCCGCGCCCTCGCCCGCCGGAGGTTTTCCTGATGACGATCTGCCGCCGCCCGGCTCGCGCTGTTTCACGTGAAACCTATGCGATTGCTTTGGAAGTCTTCCGCGCTTCGCGGCGAAGATAGGCCGCAAGGATGCCGAGCGCGGCCGGCGTCATGCCGTCGATTCGACCGGCCTGGCCAACGGTGAACGGCCGCGCCTTCTCCAACTTGGCCCTCACCTCGTTGGAGAGACCGGGGACCTGCTGGAAATCGACCTCCGACAGCACCATCCCCTCGTCCCGCCTGAAGGCTTCAACGTCGGCGCTCTGTCGCTCCAGATAGACATCGTACTTCGCGTCGATCTCGAGATGGGTGGCAATGACGGGATCAATGGCAGCGAGCTCCGGCCAGATCGCACGGACCTGACTCCAGCCAATGTCGGGATAGGCCATCAGCTCGAAGGCCGACCGCCGCTGACCGTCCCGGTTCAGGGTGAGACCCTGCTTGATGGCCTCGTTCGGGGTGATGGTCAGCGACTTCGAGAGCGCTCGAGCCGCATTCAGGGCGTCCATCTTGGCGCGATGATGCGCGGTCCGGGCGCTCCCCACGCATCCCAAGGCGATGCCCTTCTCGGTCAGACGCTGATCGGCGTTGTCCGCCCGCAATGTCAGCCGGTACTCGGCCCTTGAGGTGAACATCCGATAGGGTTCGCTGATGCCCCGGGTGACGAGGTCGTCGATCATGACGCCAAGATAGCCATCGGCGCGGTCGAACACCGTCAGCGCGGCGCCGCTCGCAGCCAATGCTGCGTTCAGCCCTGCAACGATGCCTTGGCCCGCAGCTTCCTCGTATCCGGTCGTGCCGTTGATCTGCCCGGCCAGGAACAAGCCGCGCAGACGCTTGGTCTGGAGGGTCGGATCGAGCTCACGGGGATCGATGTGGTCGTATTCGATGGCATAGCCCGGCCGGACCATCTTCACCCGCTCTAGGCCGGGAATGGTTGCGAGGATGGCGACCTGGACTTCCTCCGGCAGCGAGGTCGAGATGCCGTTGGGATAGACGGTGCTGTCGTCGAGCCCTTCCGGCTCCAGGAAGATCTGGTGACCGTCGCGATCGCCGAAGCGAACGATCTTGTCCTCGATCGAGGGGCAATAGCGCGGTCCGGAGCTCTTGATCTGGCCCGAGTACATCGGAGAGCGATGGACATTGGCCCGGATCACATCGTGGGTCGCAGGCGTGGTCCGGGTGATCCCGCACTGGATCTGTCGCGTCGTGATGCGCTCGGTCATCACCGAAAACGGCTCCGGAGGCTCGTCCCCCGGCTGCATTTCGACCGCCGACCAGTCGATCGTCGAGCCATCCAGACGCGGCGGGGTCCCTGTCTTGAGCCGCCCAAGGGTAAACCCGGCGCGCTCGAACGAGGTCGAAAGGCCAATCGCAGGCGCCTCGCCAACCCTGCCGGCCGGCCAGCTCTTCTCTCCGAGATGGATCAGTCCGCGGAGGAAGGTGCCGGTGGTGACGACGACAGCCCCTGCCCGAAGTTCGCGGCCATTCGCCAGGCGCAGGCCGATCACCCGTCCCTCGACCACGATCAGCTCGTCCGCCTCGCCTTCGATGACGGAAAGACCCCCGGTCTCCCGGATCGCCACTTGCATCGCGGCGGCATAGAGCTTCCGGTCCGCCTGCGCGCGCGGACCACGCACCGCCGGGCCCTTACGGCGATTGAGGACGCGAAACTGGATGCCGCCGGCATCGCCGACCCGGCCCATCAGGCCATCGAGCGCGTCGACCTCCCGAACCAGATGACCCTTGCCCAGACCGCCAATGGCGGGATTGCAGGACATGGCACCGACTGTGGAGAAACGGTGCGTGACAAGAGCGGTCGCCGCGCCCATCCGGGCAGAGGCAGAAGCGGCCTCACAGCCGGCGTGGCCGCCGCCAATCACGATGACGTCGAAGCTCTCTCGCTCTGTTCGCATGGGCGGACTTCTAACTCACAGGCAGGGAAGCCGGAAGCGGAAACTGGAGAGGCAGTTGTTTCACGTGAAACCGTGCAAAGCGGACCCAAGGTCTTTTCGCGAAAACAACCCCATGCAGAGTAGAGTGGCCCTTGGAAACGTTGTCGTTTTTTGTGAGAGGAAAAGGGGTCACGAGGGGAAAAGGGTGGTCCGAAGGCCAAGACGGGTCGGCGATCGGACCGCGACGGCAGGACCGTACCCCAAGGCCTTGCGAGCGGACAGACGCAATCAAGACCTTTCCGCGCACCCGCTCCCAAGGTGTTACCGCTTGCAGCGGGCCCATGCGCAAACCAGCGACTAGTCGATGAGTGTTTCACGTGAAACATCTTGAACCGAGCCGGCTCTGTTTCACGTGAAACACAAGAAGTGGAACGAAGGCTAGTTCTACAATGAAGAACTAGGGCTACTTTCCAACACAGAATTTCTGGAAAATCGCCCCCAGGATGTCCTCGACATCCACCCGACCCAGCAGCCGGCCCAAGGCATAGGCCGCAGCGCGCAGCTCTTCGGCGGCAAGCTCCTCGCCCTCTTCTACTAGCTCAAGACTCCGGCGCAAGCTGTCCGCTGCCCGGCGCAGCAGATCCCGCTGCCGGGCCCGGGTCACCGACGCGCCCTCGATCGTTCCGAAAAACTCGGCGGCGAATTTCACCAGGGCATCGACCAGCTCGGGAATGCCGTCCCCCCGGCTCGCCGCAATTCCGAACGCACCGCCCGGGCCGACGTCCTCGACCCCGCTGAGATCGATCTTGTTGCGCACGATCCAGACCGAGCCGGAGCGGCTGCCTGCGTTGCCGGACGTCCCCAGCAAAGGGATCGCGGCCGGATCGACAGCGCGCCCCGCCTCCACCAGCCACAACACGAGGTCGGCGTCTTCGGCTCGGGCTCGCGCCCGGCGAACACCCTCCTGCTCCACCGGATCGTCGGTCTCACGAATGCCGGCGGTGTCGATCACCGTGACCGGATAGCCATCGAGATCGAGCTGCACCTCGATCACATCGCGTGTCGTGCCGGCATGCGGCGAGACGATCGCGACGTCGCGGCGCGCGAGCTGGTTGATCAGCGTCGACTTGCCGACGTTCGGCTCGCCTGCGATCGCAACCACCAGGCCGTCGCGCAAACGTTCAGCTTGTCCCTGTGCCGCAAGGACTTCTGCGATTTCGTCGTGCAGCGCACCGATCGCCTTGACCGCAGGCGCGATCAACTCGGCGGGTACATCGCCCTCGTCGGAGAAATCGATGCCGGCCTCGATCAAGGCCGAAGCCTCGATGATGCGCTCGCGCCAGTCGCGCGCGCGATTGCCGAGGAGACCCTGCAACTGCCGTAACGCCTGGCGGCGCTGGCGGTCGGTGTCGGCATGAATGAGATCGTCGAGGCCCTCCGCCTCAGTCAGGTCGAGCTTGCCGTTCTCGAAGGCGCGCCGCGTGAATTCGCCGGGCTCGGCAGCTCGAATATTCGGAATTACGGAAATTGTGGTAAACAGTGCGGCCAGCACCGCGCGGCCGCCATGGACGTGAAATTCGGCGACATCCTCGCCGGTCGCGCTGGCGGGCCCGGGAAACCACAGCACCACGGAATCGTCGATCGGCTGGCCGACACCGTCATGAATGAGTCGGCGGCTGGCCTGCCTCGGCGCCGGCAGCTTGCCCGCCAGCGTCGTCAGCACCAGGCTGGCGCCTGGCCCGGAGACGCGCACCACCGCGAGCGCGCTCGGCGGACGGCCGGACGACAGCGCAAAGATGGTCTGGTCTCGCGGATGCATGGCCTATTTGTCCGGCTGAAAGCGAAAAGGCAAACATCCGTTTCGGCAGACAAATCGCGCGATTTGCTGCACCAATTCCCGCAGCAAAGCCGATGTTGCGATGCAATAATTCGTGAACATCTGCTGCAAGAACCGCTTCCAACGGAATAAGCAACGTCCATCGATCACCGTATTAGTGAATTATATCAATATTTTATGCGACGTCCGCTCCAAGCGACAGACGCCCCACAATGCTGCAGCTTCGTTGCAGCAAAGCCGCACAATGAAAAAGGGCGCCCGAAGGCGCCCTTTGATCATGCTGCACTGCAATCAGGTGTTCATCGAGTCGAAGAACTCGGAATTGCTCTTGGTCGAACGCAGCTTGTCGAGCAGGAAGTCGATACCATCCATCGTCCCCATCGGATTCAGGATGCGGCGGAGCACGTACATCTTCTTCAGGACCACCGGATCGGTGATCAGCTCTTCCTTGCGGGTGCCGGAGCGCGAAATGTCGATCGCCGGGAAGGTCCGTTTGTCCGAAACCTTGCGGTCGAGGATCAGCTCGGAGTTACCGGTGCCCTTGAACTCTTCGAAGATGACTTCGTCCATGCGGCTGCCGGTATCGACCAGCGCGGTCGCGATGATCGTCAGCGAGCCGCCTTCTTCGATGTTGCGGGCAGCGCCGAAGAAGCGCTTCGGCCGCTGCAGCGCGTTGGCATCGACACCGCCGGTCAGCACCTTGCCCGATGACGGCACCACGGTGTTGTAGGCACGGCCGAGACGCGTGATGGAGTCCAGCAGGATCACGACGTCGCGGCCATGCTCGACCAGACGCTTGGCCTTCTCGATCACCATCTCGGCGACCTGAACGTGGCGCACCGCCGGTTCGTCGAAGGTCGAGGAGACGACCTCGCCTTTCACCGAGCGCTGCATGTCCGTAACTTCTTCCGGACGTTCGTCGATCAGAAGCACGATCAGATAGCACTCGGGATGATTATGCGCGATCGAGTGGGCGATGTTCTGCATCAGCACGGTCTTGCCCGTGCGCGGTGGCGCGACGATCAGCGCGCGCTGGCCTTTGCCGATCGGCGCGACGATGTCGATCACCCTTGCAGACAGGTCTTTCCGCGTCGGATCGTCGATCTCCATGCGGAAGCGCTGATTCGGAAACAGCGGCGTGAGGTTGTCGAAATTGACCTTGTGCTTGGCCTTTTCCGGATCCTCGAAATTGAGCGTGTTGACCTTCAGCAGCGCGAAGTAGCGCTCGCCCTCCTTCGGGCTGCGGATGTGGCCTTCGATGGTGTCGCCGGTGCGCAGGCCAAAACGACGGATCTGCGAGGGCGAAACGTAGATGTCATCCGGGCCCGGCAGATAATTCGCATCGGGCGAGCGGAGGAAGCCGAAGCCGTCGGAGAGAACCTCGACGACGCCTTCGCCGACGATGTCGGTCTCGGCGAGCGCAAGCTGCTTGAGGATGGCGAACAGCAGCTCCTGCTTGCGCATGGTGCTGGCATTCTCGACCCCATTCTCTTCCGCGAACGAGACGAGCTCGGCCGGCGTCTTCGACTTGAGGTCCTGGAGTTTGATTTCCCGCATTGGGGTGGTCCTGTGGGGTAACCTGGGAGGGGGGTGCGAGGAGGCTCTGAAATGCGGACGCGAAAAGGTAAGGTCCGCAGGTCTGGCAAGGAGAGCGCCGGTGAGGCTTCAAACCTGATGGGGTGTCCGGCCTCTGGAAAGCTCAGACACGACCACATCCGCCTGCGTTGGGTGGGATATCGCTAATATAGAAAATCGCCTCACACTCCGCAAGCAGAAGCACTGAGCGATTGTTCGCGGCCGCTGCCTAGAACGGCTTCACGATCACCATGATGACGATCAGAATCATCAAGGCAGTCGGTACCTCGTTGATAATCCGATAGAATTTCTGGCTCCGGGGGCGCCGGTCCGCCGCGAAATCCTTCAACCAGCGCGAAAAAAAGCCGTGGACCGCGGACATCGCCAAGACCAGTGCCAGTTTTACGTGCAGCCAGCCGAAAGTGAACCAGTGCCCGGCCCAGGCGAGATAAAGCCCGGCGAGCCAGGTCACGATCATGGCGGGGTTGATGATCGCCTTGAACAGCCGCCGTTCCATGATCTTGAACGTTTCCGACTGCTTCGAGCCGATTTCGGCCTCGCAATGATAAACGAACAGCCGCGGCAAATAGAGCATGCCCGCCATCCAGGAGATGACGGCGATCACATGCAGCGCCTTCATCCAGAGGTAGACGTCTTCAAACATGTCTGGGGTCCGGATTCCTGCCCAGCCGAGGGGAACGCTGGGGATAGTAAGGAGTCGTTAAGGTCTTGCCTGCACACATATCCGTCCGTAGCGCTCTTCTCCAATAAGAATCTTAGATTCTTAAGGTTTGAGTCTATGTGACGGTGAATTGGACTCACACATTTCCGTCCGCCCGTTCACACGCGCTTGTTCACATCCATCAACATATCCCTGATCGCTGTGGCGGCTTTCGATAAGTCGGTCAGCTTCAAAGGCTTGCGCGTTTCTGTCGGCAGCTTATCAAGAGGGTTATCGGCGCAATCCCGTTTCCCTTTCGGCAGGGCGTCGAAGTTGTTCTCAGGGGCAGTGGTGTGAAGAAAATTGGCACTTGTCCCGCCCCCGGTGTCGCACATCCCTTTCCAAGGGGTTAAGCTCCACAGAAATCCACAAACCACACCGGTTTCATACAAAGGGCTTTTGTGCCGACCTCGAGCAATTATTTCCATCTGCACCTCGTCTCCGACTCCACCGGTGAGACGCTGATCACGGTGGCGCGCGCCGTTGCCGCCCAGTACGCCAACGTGACCCCGGTCGAGCACGTCTATCCGTTGGTGCGCAGCCAGAAACAGCTTGATCGCGTGCTCGACGAGATCGAGGAAGCACCGGGAATCGTGCTGTTCACGCTGCTCGAGAAGGATCTGGTCGCCAGGCTCGAGGACAAGTGCAAGGGGATCAATGTTCCGAGCCTGTCGATCATCGGCCCGGTGATGCAGTTGTTCGAGGCGTATCTCGGAGCTGCCACGACCGGCCGGGTCGGCGCCCAGCACGTGCTCAATGCCGAATACTTCAAGCGCATCGACGCGTTGAACTACACGATGATCCACGATGACGGCCAGCATGTCGAAGGGCTCGATGATGCGGACGTAGTGCTCGTCGGCGTTTCCCGCACCTCCAAGACCCCGACCTCGATCTACCTCGCCAACCGCGGCATCCGCACTGCCAACGTGCCGCTGGTTCCAGGCATTCCGGTGCCCTCGCAACTGGAAACGTTGACGCGACCGCTGGTGGTAAGCTTGCATGCGACGCCCGAACGCTTGATTCAGGTGCGCACGAACCGTCTGCTCTCCATGGGCGCCGATTCCAGCAGCGACACCTATACCGACAAGCAGTCGGTCGCCGAAGAGGTCGCATTTGCCCGCAAGCTGAGCGCCAAGCACGATTGGCCGCTGCTCGACGTCACGCGGCGCTCGATCGAGGAAACCGCCGCGGCGATCATGAAACTCTATAGTGATCGCCAGCGTAACCGGCCTTCTGAATAGTCTTGTAATGGTCTTGGGAATAATTTTGCGATGGGTCTGTGGCTCGGCAAATCTTCGTTGATCCTGGCCTCGCAGAGCAGCGCACGAAAGATGCTGCTGGCCAATGCCGGGCTCGAGTTCAAGGCGATTACGGCCGATATCGACGAGCGCGGCATCCAGGCCGCCTCCGGGCTTGCTGGTCCGCGCGAGATTGCGTTGCTGCTGGCGCGCGAAAAAGCCAAGGCAGTCTCGGCCCATCACGCTGGAAGCACAGTCATCGGTGCGGATCAAACGCTGGCGCTTGGTGATCGCCTCTTCAACAAGCCTGCGGGCCGCGCCCAAGCGTTGGCCCAACTGCGCGATCTCTCCGGCCATAGTCATGAGCTGAATTCCGCGGTGGCGATAGCACGTGACGGTGAGATCATCTTCGAGGACGTCTCGGTCGCGCGCCTCGCCATGCGGCAGATGACCGAGGCCGAGCTTTCGGCCTATCTCGACATCGCTGGCGATGCCGTCACCACCAGCGTCGGCGGCTATCAGCTCGAAAGCCTGGGGATCCATTTGTTCGAGCGGATCGAGGGCGACCACTTCACCATTCTCGGCTTGCCGCTGCTGCCGCTGCTTGCGTTCCTGCGGCGCGAGCGGCTAGTTGCGGTGTGAATGTCAGAGATGGCTGGGCGTTGATGCGGATCCTGGGACTAACCGGCTCGATCGGGATGGGCAAATCCACCACCGCGAAATTATTCGCGGAGGCCGGCGTCCCTGTCTACGATGCCGATGCGGCCGTCCATCAGCTCTATGAGGGCGAGGCTGCGCCCGCGATCGAGGCCGCCTTCCCCGGCACCACCGCGAACGGCAAGGTCGATCGGCCAAAACTATCGGCGCGTGTGGTGCACGATGCTGCCGCCATCAAGCAGCTCGAGCAGATCGTTCATCCGATGCTCGGCGCTTCCCGGAAAAAGTTCTTCGCCGACGCCGAAGCCGCCGACGCGCCGGTCGTGGTGCTGGACATTCCGCTGCTGTTCGAGACGGGTGGCGAGACGCGGGTCGATGCCGTGGTCGTGGTGACGACGTCTCCGGAACTGCAGCGCGAGCGGGTGCTGGCGCGCGGCACGATGGACGAGGCCAAGCTCGACGCCATCATCGCCAAGCAGACACCCGATGCGGAAAAGCGCCGGCGTGCCGATTTCGTGGTGGATACGTCGCATGGACTCGATCCAGTGCGCGCCCAAATAGCGCACATCCTCGCCGAGGTCGTTAAGATGCCGCAGCGGCGCGCCTGATTCGCCGCCTGACACGGCTTCTCAGATCATGCGCGAAATCGTTCTCGACACCGAAACCACCGGCCTCGACCCGCTGCGGGGAGATCGCCTGGTCGAAATCGGCTGCGTCGAGATGCTCAATCGCATGCCGACGGGGCAGAGCTTCCACGTCTACATCAATCCCGAGAGGGACATGCCGGCAGAAGCCTTTGCGGTGCACGGGCTGTCGGCCGAGTTTCTGGCGACCAAGCAGCTGTTCCACGAGGTCGTCGACGATTTTCTGGAGTTCATCGGCGACGCGCCGCTGGTGATCCACAATGCCTCGTTCGACATCAGCTTCATCAATGCCGAGCTCGACCGGATCAAGCGCCCGGCGATCCCGCGCGAGCGGCTGGTCGATACGCTGCTGCTGGCACGGCGCAAGCATCCCGGCGTGTCGAACCGGCTCGACGATCTCTGCTCGCGCTATGCGATCGACAATTCACGGCGCACCAAGCACGGCGCGTTGCTCGACGCCGAGTTGCTTGCGGAAGTCTATGTGGATCTGGTCGGGGCGCGGCAATCGCAGCTGCTGCTGGCTTCAGAATCCGAGGAGACTCGCGCCAATGGGGCTGCCGATGCGCCTCGGCGGCAACGGCCGGCGCCGCTCACCCCGCGGATTTCAGACGCCGAGCGCGAGGCTCACCGGGCCTTCATCGCAACGCTCGGCGACAAGGCGATCTGGAACGAGTTTCTGCCCGCTCCAGCTGCCCCTTTGGCTGGTTAAGCCTGGCCGCTCGGCTGAGCGGCCATTTGCCGCTCCATGTTCTGGCGATAGAGGCCGACGAAATCGACCGGATCCAGCATCAAAGGCGGGAACCCGCCGTCGCGCACGGCAGTGGCGATGATCTCACGGGCGAACGGGAACAGCAGGCGCGGGCATTCGATCATGACCAGCGGATGCAAATTGTCCTTCGGCACGTTGGAGATGCGGAACACGCCGGCATAAGCGAGCTCGAACGAGAACATGATCTTGCCGGCGGTCTCGGCCTTGCCCTCGACCGACAACGTCACCTCGAACTCCTGTTCGCTGAGGTTGTTGGCGCTGACATTGATCTGGATGTTGATCTGGGGCGGCTGGCTCTGCTGCTGGAGCGAGCTGGGCGCGTTCGGATTTTCGAACGAGAGGTCCTTGGTATATTGCGCCAGGACGTTGAGCTGGGGAGCCTGGGCCGCCTCGGGAGGGGTGCCGTTACCGTTGGTCATAAGAGTGTCTCCTTACCCGATTGGGCTGAATTTCGCGGCGGTTGGCTAACATAGGGCTACCTCGTTCCACAAGGACGAACGGTCCCGGATGGGGAATTCCGGCCACGCCCACAACTATGGCGTTCACCCCGTCGATCCCGCGCAACTGCGGCCTAAACGATTGAAGATGCGCGATTTCCGGGCAGGATCGGGTTTCCCCTTAAGCATAAAACGCGCTACACTCGGTGCTGTGCCAAAAGGCGCCATTGGCCGGGCAAGATTTCGTGCCTACATCCCACGGACCTGACGCGCGGACCCGAAATGGTGATGTAGACTTGCCGTTCCGGTATGGAACGGTCTACTGGCCGGATCGATTTTCCCGGCGCGACCCTTTCGAACGGCCCCTTCTACAGACGACCAGAAAGCGAATACGACGTGGACATCTACACCATCATCTTCCTGGCGCTGGCGGTCTTCATCTTTCTGAGGCTGCGCAGCGTGCTGGGGCAGCGCACGGGCAACGAGCGGCCGCCGTTCGACCGCAACGCGCTCCAGGGTGCCCAGGACAAGAACGTCGTCACCATGCCGGGCAAGGTCATCGACCAGGCCCCCTTAGCGCCGACGGCCGAGCCGACCCCGCCCTCCGACCGCTGGAAGGGCCTGACCGAGCCGGGCACCGTGCTCGCCCAGGGTCTCGACTCCATTGTCGAAAAGGATTCCACCTTCGATCCGCGCCATTTCATCTCCGGCGCCCGCGGCGCCTATGAGATGATCGTGCTGGCCTTTGCCAATGGCGACCGCCGCGCGCTGCGCGACCTGTTGTCGTCGGAGGTCTATGAAAGCTTCGATGCCGCGATCAAGGAGCGCGAGAAGAACGAGCAGAAGACCGAAACGCGCTTTGTCTCGATCGACAAGGCCGAGCTCGTCGGCGCCGAGCTGCGCGACCGCACCGCCCAGCTCACGATCCGCTTCGTCTCGCAGATGATCTCGGCCACCCGGGACAAGGCCGGCAACATCGTCGACGGCAGCGCCGACACCGTCGCCGACATCACCGACATCTGGACTTTCGCCCGCGACATCACCTCTCGCGATCCGAACTGGAAGCTGGTTGGCACCGGAAGCGCGAATTAAGGCTTTCCTGAAGACCAGCGCGACGGCGCTTTGCGCAGGTGCCGTCGCGCTGTCGTCGTTTTCCCTCGGCGCCGAGGCGGCGCGGCGCCACTATCGCAGCCATCACCATCATCTTCCGGAATTGCCTGCCGCGCCGCCGCGCGCCTTGCCGTATCCGCAGCTTCCGCTGCCGTTCGAGATTCCCGGCGCGCAATATCTGCCGCTGGCCTGGGCCGACGTGAAGGGCTGGGGCGACGACAATCATCTCGCCGCCTACAAGACCTTTCGCGCCAGCTGCCGTCCGATCAGCGCGCAGACCGGCGCTCCCGAACCCAAGGCTTTGGGCGCCACGCTGGCCGAACCCTGCCGGGTCGCCAAATCGCTCGAGCCTACCGACGGCGCCAGCGCCAAAACCTTCTTCGAGGAGAATTTCGCGCCGCTGCGGATCTCTCGCCTCGGCGAGCCCGACGGTTTCGTCACCGGCTATTACGAGCCGGTGCTGGAGGGATCGCGCACGCAGACCGACGTCTACAACGTCCCGGTCTATCGCCGCCCGTCGAACCTTTTCGTGCGCGGCTACAAGCAGGATTCGGTCAGCCTGCCCAACAAGGGCCCGGTCTATCGCAAGATCGGCCGCCGCAAGCTCGTGCCCTATTACGACCGCGCCGAGATCGAGGACGGCAAGATCGCCGGCCGCGGACTCGAGATTGCCTGGCTGAAGGACCCGACCGATCTGCTGTTCGCCCAGATCCAGGGCTCGGCGCGGATCAAGTTCGACGACGGCGGCACGGTCCGGCTCAATTACGATGCCTATAACGGCTATCCCTATACGGCGGTCGGTCGCATCCTGATCGAGCGCGGCATCATTCCGAAGGAAGAGATGTCGATGCAGAAGATCAGGGAGTGGATGGCGCAGACCCCCGACGGCGCCAGGGAGCTGCGGCGCCAGAACCGCTCCTACATCTTCTTCCGCGAGGTCAATCTGTCCGACAAGGAGGAGGCGGTCGGTGCGCAAGGTATCCCTCTGACGGCCGGCCGCTCGATCGCGGTGGACAAATCGCTCCACGTCTACGGCACGCCGTTCTTCATCGAAGGCGAGCTGCCGATCGATTCCGAACGCGCGAAGACGCCGTTCCATCGGTTGATGATCGCGCAGGACACCGGCTCGGCCATCATCGGGCCCGCGCGCGCGGATCTCTATTTCGGCGCGGGTCAGGAGGCCGGCCGCGTCTCCGGGCGGCTGCGCCATGCCATGCATTTCGTGATGCTGGTGCCGAAGGGCGTAGATCCTACGGCGCGCGCCGCGCGGCTCCCCGTGCCGGACCCGCGGCCTTCGGAGAAGATCGCAAAACTGTTTCCGCAAACGGAGACTGCGAAGGACAAGTCGGCGGCAGCCGTGGCGCAAAGCACGAGCGAGACCGTCGCTGTCGCCGGTCCAGTCCCGCTACCGGTGCCGCGTCCCGTGATCGAGCCAGTTCAGGAGCCGCGGCGGCCGGTGAAAAATCGTTCCCATCGGCAGCAATGAAGCGATCGTCCCGTCCGCCCGTGCTGGAGCCTCGTCCCTCGACGCGCCGTCGCGCGCTGAGCGAGGAAGAGCGCGCGCTGTGGGACAACGTCGCCAAGCAGGTCAAGCCGCTGAGGAAGCATCGTGTCGCCAAGGTGCAGGCCGCACCGCGCACCGAGCCTTCCCCCGCAGCGCCCGCCACGCGGCCTGCGTCATCGCCACGTCCGATTGCCGCTGCTCCGGCACCGCGTGCAGCGAAGCCCGCGGTGCCGCCGCTGGCGCCGCTCGGCAAACGTGAGCGCACAAAGCTGTCGCGCGGGCGTAGCGAGATCGAGGCGCGGCTCGATCTGCACGGCATGACCCAGATGCGCGCCCATCGCGCGCTGACCGGCTTCTTGCACCGCGCCCATCATGACGGCCTGACCTTCGTGCTCGTCATCACCGGCAAGGGCCGAAGCGGCGGTGAAAGCGGCGTGCTGCGCCGTCAGGTGCCGGAATGGCTGAGCCTGCCGGAATTCCGCGCCTTCGTCGTGGGGTTCGAGGAAGCCGGCATCGGCCATGGCGGCGAGGGCGCGCTTTACGTGCGGATCAGGCGAGCGAGATATTAGGGAGCATGATCCGAAAAAGTGGGCCCCGGTTTTCCGACCGGATCATGCTTGGCTAGAAAGGCCGCACGATTCCGACGCGCGGGATCAGTGTGACGATCAGGCCAAGAATATTTGTCTTCCGATCTTCCGCCGGAATTAGCGGCGTCTCGCGCGCGGCGGGCAGCATCTTCACCGCGTGCAGGATCAGGAACATGCAGACGGCCCAGTTCGAGATCCAGCGCGAATAGTCGAACACCATCGCGAACATCACGAGACAGGCGAGGCTGACGCCGGCAAGCGCCGCGACCACGAGACGGCGATGCGTGTCGTTTGCGAGCGCAGCGATCAGGTTCGCAAAATAGCGCCACAGCGGTGTGTGCAGCCAGATCAGCAGCACGAACACGGGCACGCCGAGGATGTTGTGGGGCAGGCGACCCCAGGTGTCGGAAATCTCCTTGGCCAGCGGCTGATACCAGATGTAGGCGAACTGCAGCAGGTCGGGCCGCGACGGATCGGCCATCCGGCTCTTCAGGTAGACAACGAAATCCGCCTCCGGGATCGGCATCGTTCCCCAAAATTGCGCGGCGAAGAACAGCGCGGAGACGGCAACCAAGGCAATGATGCCGAACGCGACATTGGTGCGACCGCAGCCGTGCGTCAGATAGTGCCTGATCACGACGATGGTGACGATTGTCGGCACATACATCAGGAGATGGATGTGGTGGATCAGGACGAGAATGATCGAGAACAGCGCAGCCAGCGCCACGAACAGCAGCGAGCCGGCCGGCACCAGCAGCAGGATGATCGCCAGCGCGCAGCCATAGATGTCGAAATGGCCGAGCGTGTGCATGAAATTCTTGAGGAAGAACGGCGAGCCCGTGATGAAGACGAACAGCGGCAATGTCTTGGCGGTGAAGCCGAACGTTGTCTGGAATAGTCTTGCATACAGGGCGAGCGTCGCCAGCCATGTCGCGCCGCCGAGCGCGAACACCAGCCATAGCGGCACCTTGTCGGTGAACAGGGCGACGATGGCCCCGATCAGCGCGCGCTTGATGAAGCCGAAATGATAGTCGACGAGGAGGTGGATGTAGGGGACGTAAGGCGGCAGCTGGATCTTGTGAACGAAGACGCCGACGATGGCCGCCGCGTTGATCGCGAGCAGGAGACGCCAAGGGTTTTGCAGGATGCGTGCGGTCACGCCGCATCCATAGCGCGGCCGCCCGGATTTACAAAATGAACCGGCTCAAATCCGCGTTCTTGGCGAGGTCGCCGACGTGCTTCTGCACGAAATCGGCGTCGACCCTGACGGTCTCGCCGCTGCGGTCGGGGGCGGTGAAGGAGATCTCGTCCAGCACCCGCTCCATCACGGTCTGCAGCCGCCGCGCGCCGATGTTCTCGACGGTGGAATTCACGGCCACCGCGACGTCCGCAAGCGCGTCGATGGCGTTGTCGGTGATGTCGAGCGTGACGCCCTCGGTCTGCATCAGCGCGACATATTGCTTGATCAGCGAGGCCTCGGGCTCGGTCAGGATGCGGCGCATGTCGTCGCGGGTCAGCGCCTGCAGCTCGACGCGGATCGGCAGGCGGCCCTGCAGTTCCGGCAGCAAATCGGACGGCTTGGCGACGTGGAAGGCGCCTGAGGCAATGAACAGGATGTGGTCGGTCTTCACCGCGCCGTGCTTGGTCGAGACCGTGGTGCCCTCGATCAGCGGCAACAGGTCGCGCTGCACGCCCTCGCGCGAGACGTCGCCGCCGGCGCGGCCTTCACGGGCGCAGATCTTGTCGATCTCGTCCAGGAACACGATGCCGTTGTTCTCGACCGCGCTGATCGCCTCCAGCGTCAACTGATCGCTGTCGAGCAGCTTGTCGGATTCCTCGTTGATGAGGATCTCGTGCGAGCTCTCCACCGTCAGCCGCCGCGTCTTGCTGCGTCCGCCGAGCTTGCCGAAGATGTCGCCGATCGAAACCGCGCCCATCTGCGCGCCTGGCATGCCCGGGATCTCGAACATCGGAAAGCCGCTGCCGCCGCCTTGGGTTTCGATCTCGATTTCCTTGTCGTTGAGCTCGCCCGCGCGCAGCTTCTTGCGGAAGGAGTCCCTCGTTGCGGCGCTGGAATTGGCACCGACCAGGGCATCGAGCACGCGCTCCTCGGCGGCGAGCTGCGCGCGTGCCTGCACGTCCTTGCGCTTGCGCTCACGGACCTGGGCAATCGCGACCTCGACGAGATCGCGCACGATCTGCTCGACGTCGCGGCCGACATAGCCGACCTCGGTGAATTTCGTCGCCTCGACCTTCAGGAACGGCGCGTTGGCAAGCTTGGCGAGCCGCCGCGCGATCTCGGTCTTGCCGACGCCGGTGGGGCCGATCATCAGGATGTTCTTCGGGAGCACCTCTTCGCGCAAGGAGCCTTCGAGCTGCTGCCGCCGCCAGCGGTTGCGCAGCGCGATCGAGACGGCGCGCTTGGCATCGGCCTGGCCGACGATGAAACGGTCGAGTTCGGAAACGATTTCGCGGGGAGAAAAGTCTGTCATGGGACCTTAGCTAGGATCAGATGCGGGGCGGGACAAGCCGCTTTTTTTGCCGTCAGATGATCGGCGGACCCGATTGCCATTGTTTCACGGCCTCGATCGGATGGATCAGCATCAGGATATTGAGAGTCAGATTGTCGCGAATATGGAGCGCCAGCATGATTTCGAAGGCGAGCCCGAGCAGGACGGTCACCGACACGGGCAGCAGGCGCGCGGCGAGGAAGCCCAGCATCATGGACAGATTGTCAGAAACCGAATTGACGATGCTGTCGCCGAAATAATCCAGCGAGATCGTTCCGGCGCGGTAGCGTTCGATGATGAAAGGCGAGTTCTCGACGATCTCCCAGGCACCTTCGATCAGCATCGCGATGATCAGCCGCGCGGGCCAGGACAGAGACACGAATGGCAGCCGCGCGAACAGCAGCCAGGTCAGCCCATAGAACAGGAAGCCGTGCAGGATGTGCGAGAAGGTGTACCAGTCGGCGATGTGCTGCGAATTTTCGGAGCTGTTCACCACGCCATGCCACAGCTTGACATAGCCGCAGGTGCAGATCGGCACCCGGCCCATCGCAAGCAGGATCGAGGCCTGCATCGCCAGCAGCAGCAGCGCGATGCCGACCCAGGCGAGCGGTGGAAACGCGGCCCTGCTCTCATGCGTGGTTGTCAGCGTCATGCCTCGCGCACCATCAGCAGCGCTGCTCCGTCGGGCGTCTCGACCATGCGGTCGCGGATAAAGCCGGCCTTCTCATAGGCACGCACGGCGCGCGCGTTGAGCGGATCAGGATCAGTGACGATGCGCGGCAGACCGTCTCGTAACTGCGCGTCGGCGAATTGGCGGATGAATGCCGAACCGTGCCCGCGCGCGATCATTTCGCTTTCGCCGATGAACTGATCGATGCCACGGGTGGCCTCCGGTTGCGGCCCAAGACCCGTATTCCAGGCGGTCAGGCGGTAGCATTGAAGATAGCCGAACGGCTTGCCGTCGGCCAACACGATGAACTGGTCCATGTCCGGCTCATCCAGATCGCCGCTCACGAGCGCGAACTGCTCGTCCGGATCGCCCCACCAGTCCCGCACATGAGCTTCGCCGAGCCATCGCCGGATTAGCGGCAGATCGGCCGCGGTCATCGGGCGGAAGGTGTAGGCGGGGGCCATGGCCTACCCGGCCGACAGCGCTTCGACAGTGACATTACGGTTGGTGTAGACGCAGATGTCGGCAGCGATGTCGAGGGAGCGGCGGACGATGGTCTCGGCGTCCTTGTCGGTGTCGAGCAAGGCGCGTGCGGCCGCCAGCGCGTAATTCCCGCCCGAACCGATCGCCATGACGCCGGCTTCGGGCTCCAGCACGTCGCCGGTACCTGTCAGCACCAGGGAAACGTCCTTGTCGGCGACGATCATCATGGCCTCCAGCCGTCGCAAATAACGGTCGGTGCGCCAATCCTTGGCGAGCTCGACGGCGGCCCGGGTCAATTGCCCCGGATATTGCTCGAGTTTGGCTTCCAAACGCTCGAACAGCGTGAAGGCGTCGGCCGTGGCGCCGGCAAAGCCGCCGATGACGTCGCCCTTGCCGAGTTTCCGGACCTTCCTGGCGTTGTGCTTGATCACGGTCTGGCCGATCGAGACCTGGCCGTCGCCGCCGACCACCACCGTGCCGCCCTTGCGGACCGTCAAAATCGTGGTGCCGTGCCAGACCGGCGAGCTGTTTGGGGAGTCCTGCATGAATGATCCTCGTTGTCCGGCCTGATTTAGGCGGTCGGGGCCAAGGGGACAACTGGCCCACAACGGGCCGCTCCGGGCCCAATTTCGCTCACCATAGGCAGAAGTAGAGGCCCGGCCAGCCGTTCCCGCAGTAGCGAAGGCGTCATTTGGCTGTTAAAAGACCGGCGTTTTCGGCCCCGAACGAGGATGAAAGCTAGTTTTGATGCGCACCGCGACGATCAAGCGCAAGACCAAGGAAACCGACATCGAGGTCACCGTGAACCTCGATGGCACCGGCGTGTCCAATATCGCGACCGGCATCGGCTTTTTCGACCATATGCTCGATCTCCTCGCCCGCCATTCCCGCATCGACCTCACGGTCAAGGCGGTCGGCGATCTGCACATTGATCATCACCATACCACCGAAGACACCGGCATCGCGCTCGGCCAGGCCCTCCAGCAAGCGCTCGGCAACATGGCGGGCATCACCCGCTATGCCGGCGTGCACATGCCCATGGACGAGACGCTGTCGCGCGTGGTCATCGACATCTCGGGCCGCCCGGTCCTGGTGTTCAAGGTCGACTTCCCACGCGACAAGATCGGCGAGTTCGACACCGAGCTGGTGCGCGAGTGGTTCCAGGCCTTCGCCATGAACGCGGGCGTGACTCTTCACGTCGAGACCCTATATGGCGATAACAGCCACCATATCGCCGAGTCCTGCTTCAAGGGTCTGGCACGGGCGCTGCGCACCGCCGTCGCGATCGATCCGAAGGCTGTGGGCGAAATCCCGTCCACCAAGGGCTCGCTCGGCGGCTGACATCTTTCGGCCCGCGGCCCGCGCCGTTTGCGGTATCACTGAATTCCTAGGGAACGGGGCATCGCCATGTCCGTCTACACAGTTCATGCTCCCTCACCTGCCGGAGCCGATCTGCGCGCGACCGACAAGTTCGTCTTCGTGCGCGACGGCTTCCATTTCTGGGCGATGATCTTTGGACCGTTCTGGCTGCTGTGGAATCGGCTGTGGCTGGCGCTGATCGGCTGGGTGATCTTCGTTGCCGCCTTCAATGTCGGGCTGTCCAGCCTCGGCGTCGGCCGGTCGTCGATCTTCTTCGCCGACATCATCGTCGCGCTCCTGATGGGATTCGAAGCCTCCAGCCTGCGCCGCTGGACGCTGTCGCGCGGAAAATGGCGACAGCTCGACGTGGTGATTTCCGACGACGAGGACACCGCCGAGCGCCGCTTCTTCGAGCGCTGGAGCCAGAAGCAGCGCGGCATCGTCAACGATCAATGGGCCGTCGATCGCGGCGGCCCGCCGCCGACCCGCAACGTGCCGGGTCAGCAATTCTCCAACCCGCCGCCAATGCCGGCGGGTGGCATCATTGGTTTGTTTCCGGAACCGGGAGGGTCAAGGTGAGCGTCGCCATCATCGATTACGGTTCCGGCAATCTGCATTCGGCCGCCAAGGCGTTCGAGCGCGCCGCGCGCAGCATGGAGAACCCGCAAAAGGTCTTCGTCACCAGCGATCCGGACCAGGCCTACAGCGCCGACCGTCTGGTGCTGCCGGGCGTCGGCGCCTTCGCCGATTGCCGGCGTGGGCTCGATGCGGTCAACGGCATGGTCGAGGCGATCACCGAAGCGGTGCGGGTCAAGGCGCGGCCGATGTTCGGCATCTGCGTCGGCATGCAGCTGTTCGCCACCCGCGGCAAGGAGCATGTCATTACGCAAGGCCTGAACTGGATCGGCGGCGACGTCGAGAAGATCACGCCGCGCGACGAGAGCCTGAAGATCCCGCACATGGGCTGGAATACGCTCGATGTGCTGCGCGAGCACCCGGTGCTGGACAAGCTGCCGCTCGGCCCCAAGGGCCAGCACGCTTACTTCGTGCACTCCTACCACCTCAACGCCGCCAACGAGGCGGACGTGCTCGCGCGCGCCGATTACGGCGGGCCCGTCACCGCGATCGTCGGCAAGGATACGGCCATCGGGACGCAGTTTCACCCGGAGAAGAGCCAGCGTTTCGGTTTGGCCCTGATCTCGAACTTTTTGCGATGGAAACCGTGATTCTCTTTCCCGCGATCGACCTCAAGAACGGCCAATGCGTGCGCCTCGAACAGGGCGACATGGCGCGCGCGACCGTGTTCAACCTCAATCCCGCCGCGCAGGCCGAGAGCTTCGTCGCGCAGGGCTTTGAGTATCTCCATGTCGTCGATCTCGACGGCGCGTTTGCCGGCAAGCCGGTGAATGCGCAGGCCGTCGACGCGATGTTGAAGACGATCACGATTCCGGTGCAGCTCGGTGGCGGCATTCGCGATCTCGCGACTGTCGAGGCCTGGCTCGAAAAAGGCATCACCCGTGTCATCATCGGCACCGCCGCGGTACGCGACCCCGAATTGGTGAAGGCTGCCGCCAGGAAATTCCCCGGCCGCGTCGCGGTCGGGCTCGATGCACGTGACGGCAAGGTCGCGGTCGAAGGCTGGGCCGAGACCTCGCAGGTGACGGCGCTGGAGATCGCACGGCGTTTCGAGGATGCCGGCGTCGCCGCCATCATCTTCACCGACATCGCGCGCGACGGCCTGCTCAAGGGCCTGAATCTCGATGCGACCATCGCGCTGGCGGATGCGATCTCGATTCCCGTGATCGCCTCCGGTGGCCTCGCCTCGATCGAGGACGTCAAGGCGATGCTGACGCCGCGCGCGAAAAAGCTCGCCGGCGCGATCGCAGGCCGCGCGCTCTATGACGGTCGGCTCGAGCCGGCCGCCGCCCTAACCTTGATCCGCAACGCGCGCGCCGCCTAGGAGCTGACACATGTTCAAGGTGCGCGTGATCCCCTGCCTCGACGTCAAGGACGGCCGCGTCGTCAAGGGTGTCAACTTCGTTGACCTGCGCGATGCCGGCGATCCCGTCGAAGCGGCGATCGCCTATGACGCAGCCGGCGCCGACGAGCTCACTTTCCTCGACATCACCGCGACCCATGAGAATCGCGGCATCATGCTGGACGTGGTCCGGCGCACCGCTGAAGCCTGCTTCATGCCTGTGACCGTCGGCGGCGGCGTGCGTGAGGTCAACGACATCAAGACCCTCCTGCGCGCCGGCGCCGACAAGGTCTCGATCAACAGCGCCGCGGTGTCGCGGCGCGAGTTCGTCAAGGAAGCCGCCGAGAAATTCGGCGGGCAGTGCGTGGTGGTCGCGATCGATGCCAAGCGGGTCAAACGCGCCGGTGGCGGAGAGCGCTGGGAGATCTTCACCCATGGCGGCCGCAACTCGACCGGCATCGACGCCATCGAATATGCCCAGGAGGTGGTCTCGCTCGGCGCCGGTGAAATCCTGCTCACCTCGATGGACCGCGACGGTACGCGGCAGGGTTTCGACATCCCGCTGACCCGGGCGATCGCCGACAGCATTCCCGTTCCCGTGATCGCTTCGGGCGGCGTCGGCAATCTCGACCACCTCGTCGACGGTATTCGCGACGGCCACGCCACCGCCGTGCTGGCCGCCTCGATCTTCCATTTCGGGGAATTCACCATCCGCGAAGCCAAGGAGCACATGTCCCGGCGCGGGCTGCCCATGCGCCTCGATGCCTGACGACTCCCGTCCCTAAAAATGCTACATCATCGGCGGGATCCGGCTTATCCCGCCAGGTAACCGGCCAATCATCGGCCAAGGCGCGTTTTCCGAGTATTTGTATGCCGCGTTTCACGATCCACGACCTGGCCGAGACCATCGACGCCCGCGCGGCAGCGGGTGGCGAGGCGTCCTATACCCGCAAGCTCCTCGACAAGGGCGCCGAACATTGCGCCAAGAAGTTCGGAGAGGAAGCAGTCGAAACCGTAATCGCCGCAGTCGAAAACGATCGCGCGCATCTGATCGCGGAAGGCGCCGACCTGCTCTATCATTTCCTTGTGCTGCTCAAGGCCCGCGGCGTAAAGCTGGAAGAGGTCGAGGCCGCATTGGACAAGCGGACCAATATGTCAGGGTTGGAAGAAAAGGCGTCGCGCAAGGGCGGCAGCTAGCCGAGGTGGAGAGTCGCGTCATGGATATCCGCGCACCCGAGCAGCAGTATAACCCGTACCGCGTCTATACGCGCGAGGAGTGGTCGCGACTGCGCGACGACACGCCGATGACGCTGGAGCCGGGTGAGTTCGACCGGCTGCGCTCGCTGCACGACCGCCTCGACTTGCAGGAGGTCGAGGACATCTACCTGCCACTGTCGCGCCTGCTGTCGATCTATGTCGATGCGATGCAGCGGCTCTATTACGCGGAGCGCCAGTTTCTCAATATCCGCGACCGCAAGATGCCCTACATCATCGGCGTCGCCGGTTCGGTCGCGGTTGGAAAATCCACCACGGCCCGCGTGCTTCAGGCGCTGCTGGCGCGCTGGTCGCCGCGTCCCAAGGTCGAGCTGATCACCACCGACGGATTTCTGTATCCCAACGCCGTGCTGGAGCGGCAGGGCATCATGCAGAAGAAGGGTTTTCCGGAGAGCTACGACCTGCCGCTGCTGCTCAGCTTCCTCTCCGACATCAAGGCCGGCCGCCGCCATGTGCGCGCGCCGGTCTATTCGCATTTGACCTACGACATCGTGCCGAACCAGTGGGCCGAGATCGACCAGCCCGACATCCTGATCGTCGAGGGCGTCAACGTGCTGCAGACCGGCAAGCTGCCGCGTGACGGGAAGGCCGTGCCCGTCGTGTCCGACTTCTTCGATTTCTCGGTCTATATCGACGCCGATGAGGCCGCGCTGCGGCAGTGGTACATCAGGCGCTTCCTGTCGCTGCGCGACACTGCGTTCACCAATCCGAAATCCTACTTCAACCGCTACGCGCTGTTGTCGGACGAGGAAGCCACCGCCACCGCGATCGCGATCTGGGAACGCACCAACCTCGCCAATCTCGAAGACAACATCCTGCCGACCCGCCCCCGCGCGACCCTGATCCTGAAGAAGGGCGCCGACCACACGGTGGCAAGCGTGGCGCTCAGGCGGCTGTAACCGCTGCGGTCGACGGCTCTAGCCCGCGCGCGCAAAGTGTCTTTTGTTGCAGACCGACAAAGGGTATTCGGCTATGAGCTCCGTAAACGCGAGGGACCCATGGTTGATCGTCTCAGAAACGCCGCCGAGCATCTCGAAGCACCGACCTGCCCGGACTGCCATATCGAGATGAAGTGGTTCCGTTCCGAGCTGCTGGCGGACGAGCCAACCCCGGTCATCGCGCATCTCTTCGTGTGTCCGCATTGCAAGCGCGCGGCCCAGGCAGATACTAAATTCAAGGGCACCGCGACTCCGCCGGCCAAGCTGTCCGCGCCGCGGTTTGCTGCTCACGCCTCATAGCATTCGGGGGGAACGGATTCGGCGCTCGGCTGACCGCCGGATAGTAACTCGGCATGACGATCATTTCCGGACCTCCTGTCGCGCTTTCGAAGCGATGAAGATGTGCCACGCCGTGAGAAACATCGCGGCGACGAGTGGGCCGATGACGAACCCGTTCGCTCCGAACGCCGCAAGGCCGCCTACGGTAGCGAGCAGCACGACATAGCTCGGCATTTGGATCGACTGGCCGACCAGGATCGGACGGAGAAAATTGTCCGCAAGACCGATCACGAAGATCCCGAAGGCGAGCAGGATGATCCCTTTCGTGACTGAGCCTGCCACAAGCAGGTAGAGCGCGACCGGAACCCAAACTAGCGCAGAGCCGAGCACGGGCAGAAGCGAGAGCAGCGCCATCAGGGCGCCCGCCAGCAGTGGGACAGTCAAGCCGAGCACCCAGAAAATCAGCCCGCCAAGCGCTCCCTGAATTAGCGCAACGAGAACGATCCCCTTGATCGTCCCGCGAACCGCCAGGGTGAACGCATTCAGAATCTCGCTGGTGTGGCTCGGCCGCAGCGGGAGCGCGTCGCGGATCCGTACGTTGAGCTCGTCACCATCACGGAGCAGGAAGAACAGCAGGTACAACATCACGAGCAAGCTTGCGACGAACTCCAGCGTCAACTGACCGATGTTAATGGCGTGTCCCGCCAGCTGTTGGCCGGCAGGGACGACCAGACTCGACAGACGTTCCTTCAGGGCCGAAAAATCGATGCCAGCCAGGCGATCCGACAGGGAAGTAGCCCAGGCGGGCAACGCGGATTTCAGCTGCTGCAGGGGATGAGCGAAACTGATCTCCCCACTCTGAGCGCGCTGATACAGCTCCCCACCCTGGTCGATGAGCGAGGCGATGACGACCGCCACGGGGATGAGGACCATGACGATCACGACGACGACAGTGAACGATGCGGCGAGGTTGCGCCGTCCCGGAAGCGTTTCGAGAGCGCGGCGATAGAGTGGCGCGAAGATGATCGCCAGAAGCGTGGCCCACAACAACGCGCCGGAGAACGGCCAAAGTACCCACCCGAATGCCAGCGAGATCGCGGCAAGCAAGACGAGGAATGAGCGGTCTTCCGACGTTCTCACGTGTTCCCTAGCCCTTCTGTTGCCAGAGCATGATCCGGACCCGATGTCCGGCCGTCACTTGTCTGCTTTCGCGGTCCAGTCGGCGAGCTTGATGCGTCCTGCAAGGGTTGCGGGACCCGAGCTGCCGGCCTTGTAGATGAAAGCTTCGCCCTCCTGCACGTCCCCGGCATCCTTGCCGAAGGCATCGGCGATGTTGGTCTTGTGGGTGACCAGGACCGTGTTGGTGCCGGCCTGGGGCGGCGCGTCGACGAGCTGCCGCACGGCCTGGCCCGCCTTTGCATTTGCACCGGTCGGATTTGCCATGCCCGACGCACTCGCGTTGCTGCTGTCCGTCAAGGCGTCGACCGGCTTGACCTCGCGGCCGGAGATCAGTCTGCCCGCCTCGATCGCGCGGTTCAGCCGGCTGGTGTAGACGTCGCCGATCGGGATCGCGAGTTCCTTGATGGCCGTTCCGATCTGGCGCGCCATGTCCCGGCCCTTTTCACTGAGCTGACGCTGGGCGCTCATGTCGTCGAATTTGAAAGGGTAGACATCTTTTTGACTGTCGTCGGTGGCGGTGTGGCGAAACACCAGCACGTAGCCGCCTTGCTTGAGCGAGGCGATCAGTTGCGAGCTATCGGCCGCGGTGGCTTGAGTGGAACCCCAGAGAAGGATCACGAAGGCGAGGCGGCAAAGCAAGTTCATGCGAAATCCTCTGTTAAAATGCCCCAGAGGATGGTGACGCGCGACGCGGTCGATTTCAATTGTCGATTGCCGTCCGAGATCGGGTTCCTATGGAATCCGGATCAAACCGCCAGCTGCCGCGCCGCCGCCAGTCCGGCCAGCGCCTCTTCCAGCTTCTCGCGATCGAGCGGCTTGATCAGGAACCCGTTCATCCCTGCTTCAAAGCAGGCGTAGCGATCCTCCACCAGCGTATTGGCGGTGAGCGCGAGAATCGACGTGTGGTGGCCGCCTTTGGCTGCTTCATGCGCGCGGATTCGTTTTGTCGTTTCGATGCCATCAAGCTGCGGCATCTGGATGTCCATCAGCACGAGATCATAGGGCGTGCCGGCCGATGACGCGCCGAGCCAGGATTCCAGCGCGGCCTCGCCATGGACAGCGATGACGACGCGGTGGCCGAGTTTCGTCAGCAGCGAGCGCATCAACAGCGCGTTGATCTCGTTGTCCTCGGCGACGAGAATCGACAGGCCTTTCGCCGGTACCGCGCCGGCGGGTTGAGCCGATGGCTCCGGCGCGAGATCGGGCGAGGCGACCTCCGGGGGCAACGAGAGGCGTGCGGCGAGTGAGGCCGCGCGCAGCGGCTTCACCAGGAAGCCGGTGAAGGCCGGCGAGAGTTTCTCGTGGCGCGAGCCCGACGTCAGCAGCACCAGGCGTTGCGTCGCATGGCTGCGTGCGGCTTCGCCGAGGCGGTCGGCGATGGCAGCGCCGAGCGCGCGATCGATCAGCACCGAATGCCATGAGCGTTCCGGAAGCAGCGCTTCCGCCACCGCGGCGTCAGTCACCATGCAGGTCTGGCCACCCCAGCGCTCCAGCCGCCGCGCGATCAGGGAGGCCTCGATTCCGTCGGCGATCAGCAGGATCGACTTGCCGGCGAGATCGGGGCTCGGGAATGTCGTCTGTTCGACGCCGGCGAGGGATGACGCCAGCGGTACCGCGACCTCGAAGGTCGCGCCCTTGCCCGGCTCGCTCGTAAGCGTGATGCGGCCGCCCATGCGCTTGACGATGCGCTCGCTGATGGCGAGACCGAGGCCGGTGCCGCCATGGGTGCGGGCGACGCGTTCGTCGGCCTGCTCGAATTCGCGGAAGATGCGCTGTTGCGCGTCGGCTGCGATGCCGATGCCGGTGTCGCGCACCAGAAAACTGATCTCGTTCGGCCAGATGCCGGGCTCGACGATCAGCGCGACGCCGCCGCTCGCGGTGAACTTGATGGCGTTGCCGGCGAGGTTGAGCAGCACCTGGCGCAGCCGCGCGGCGTCGCCGACCACTTCAAGCGGCAGCCGCTCGTCGACATAGGCGGCGATCTCGAGCTGCTTTGCCTGCGCGCGCGGCGCGAGCAGCTCGGTGATGTCCTCGATCAGGGCCGAGAGCGCAAACGGACGCTGCTCGAGATCGAGCTTGCCGGCTTCGATCTTGGAATAGTCGAGCAACTCCTCGATCAGCGCCATCAGCGCTTCGCCGGAGGTCTTCACGGCCCTGGCGTAGGTCGACTGCTCCGGCGTCAGCGTGGTGTCGAGCAGCAGCCCGCCCATGCCGATGATGCCGTTGAGCGGCGTGCGGATCTCGTGCGAGGCCATGGCCAGGAAGCGCGATTTCGCCCGGTTGGCGGCGTCGGCCTGGTCGCGGGCGTCGGACAGCGCACGTTCGGTCTCGGTGCGGTCGGTGACATCGCGTCCGACGCTCTGCAATTCGGCGGGCTGGCCGGCGTCGAGGCGGACATAGCCTTCGCGCCAGGCGATCCAGCGCGCGCCGAGCGGGGTTGCGATCTTCTGGTCGTGAATGCGCGTGCCGTTGCTCTCGCGGGCGCTGTCGCCCTGCTCCAGCACGTCGAAATCAAAGCGCGTGCCGACCAGCGCGCCGCGCGCCTGTCCGGCAAGCGCGCAATAGGCGTCGTTGGCGAAGGTGATGCGGCCGCTTGTGTCGCGCAGCACGATCAGATCGCCCTGCTGTTCGAACAGGCTGCGAGCGCGTTCCTCGGCCTCCTTCAGCTCCCAATTGCGGTCGATCAGCGTTTCGTTGTGGGCAGTCAGCGCACGCATCCGCTTGTTGACGAAGCGCAGGCGCATGCTGAGCGTGGCGAGGCCGAGGCAGGCGAGCGCGAACAGGAAGCTGACGCCGATCGCAAACGCATTGGGATCGTAGCCGGACGTCTCGGACCGGCTGCCGGAGACAAATCCATAGGCGCCGCCGAAGGTCGCCGAGAAGATCATGATGGAGCGGATCGCGAAGGCGATTTTTGGGTACTGTCGCCTGAAGCGGCGCATGCGCACCTTGATCCGGAACGTCCGATCCATCGCCACCGACCCGACTCTTTTCTTAAAACGCTGTGCTCGCTGTCAACGACGATGTGCCGTTGACCTTGCGAACAGTTTGAGGCCTTGCCACCGCCTCCAAACAGGGTTGACGAGGTGTTAACGGCGCAGAGCGAGGCGGTTCAAAGCGAAGCGGCCTGGAGATGGCGGTGGCCGCCGCGGGCGCCGACGATCAGCGCCGCCGCCTCGCGCTGGGAGAAGGTCTTCGAGCGCACATAGACGCGGTAATCCGCCGGCCCCTCGCTGGAGAGATAGATCACCTGACCGCCGTCGACGGGCTGCGCCGCAATCGAGATCAGGCGCGTCGAGGGGTTGGCCTGGCAGGACTCCGATTCCGAACCGGGGCCATCGTCGACGACGGCGAAGTCGGCAGCGTCCGCATCCTCGGTGATCTGAACCCGCACCGTGGCGCGCGCGGGATCATCGGTGAAGGCGACATGCACGCCGGCGGTCCAGAACAGCGACGTCAGCTCGACGGAGGTGTCGCCGAGGGCGATGCAGGGATGCGAGACCGATCCGATCTCACTGCGGGCAAACACCGCGGCCGCCAACAGGGGAACAACCGAGGCCAGGATCTTGAAACGCAACATGACACGCTACTCGCCAGGCCCTGTACGGGAACTGATGGGCCTTATGGTTTGCAGAGCGTAAAGGAAACTCGTTACCGCCGGGTTGATGCCGGTATCGGGGGATGAGAGTCTCGGTCGGTTAGGCGCTTTTGTTGGTTTTTCGCTCGACTTCAGTGAGAACCAAATAGCTGTTCTTGCCAAAGCTGATCGCCCACAGCGCCGCCCAGGTACCCCACCTGTTCCTGACCTCGATCTCGACGGTTTGGCCGGGACTGCTGCGAACGACGAGCGGCTGGCTCCTGCCCCAATCAATGCTCGCATCGATCGTGCAGGTGCCGGCCGGCAGCGTGATCTCCAACACGTCGTTTCGTGCAAGCTTCCCAACACTGGTCCCGTTGACCCACAGCTCGTACGACCTCAGCCAATCGGCATATTGGGACGCACGAACAAATCTGATGGTGCAGGCATTCGCATCGGTCATGATCAATCTCGGGCATGGTGATGTTGTCGAGAAAGCTGCGGCGGCGCATCGCTCACGCCAGCTGCCGCACATCTTCCGCGAGCGCGCGGTAGGACAGCGCCTCGGCGAGGTGCAGACGGCCGATTTTGTCGGCGCCGTCGAGATCGGCGAGCGTGCGCGCCACCCGGAGCACGCGGTGATAGCCACGCGCCGACAGCCGCATGGTCTCGGCGGCGTCGCGCAGGAGCTTCTGGCCTTGCGCATCCGGCTTGGCGATCTCCTCCAGCACCGAGGCCGGCGCTTCGGCATTGGTGCGAACCTTCGGCAGGCCGGCATTCGCGTAGCGTGCGAGCTGGATGTCGCGCGCCGCCGCCACGCGCGCGGCGACTTCGGCTGAGCCCTCTGCCGGCGGCGGCAGGATCAGGTCGGCGGCGGTCACCGCGGGAACCTCGATGCGCAAATCGATGCGGTCCATCAGTGGTCCCGAGATGCGGGCCTGGTAGTCGCCGGTGCAGCGATCGATGCGGCCGCGCTTGCAGGCATAGCCGGGCTCGAACGCATTGCCGCAGCGGCAGGGATTCATCGCGGCGACCAGCATGAAGCGCGCGGGATAGGTGACGCGGTGATTGGCGCGGGACACCGAGACCTCGCCGTTCTCCAGCGGCTGGCGCAACGAATCCAGCACGCGCGGATCGAATTCGGGGAGCTCGTCGAGGAACAGCACGCCCTGATGCGCGAGCGAGATCTCGCCGGGCCGGGCGCGCATGCCGCCGCCGGTGAGCGCGGCCATGCTGGCGGAATGATGCGGCGAGCGGAACGGCCGCCGCGCCGTCAGCGCGCCGCCCTCGATCTCGCCGGCAACAGAGGCGATCATCGAGACCTCGAGCAACTCGCCCGGTGACAGCGGTGGCAGGATCGAGGGCAGGCGTGCCGCCAGCATCGATTTGCCGGCGCCCGGCGCGCCGATCATGAGCAGGTGATGACCGCCGGCGGCCGCGATCTCCAGCGCCCGCTTGGCGCTCTCCTGTCCCTTGATGTCGCGCAGGTCGAGCGGCGAGGCAGCGGATTCATGCACCTTCGGCACGGGCCGCGACAGCACCTGCGTTCCCTTGAAGTGGTTGGCGATCTGGATCAGCGAACTCGCGGCGATGATCTGGATGTCCGGACTCGCCCACGCCGCTTCCGAGCCGCAAGCCGCCGGACAGATCAGCCCCTCCTCGCGCACATTGGCGCCGATCGCGGCGGGAAGAACACCGGCCACCGGCGCGATCGATCCGTCGAGGCCAAGCTCGCCCAGAACAGTGAAGCCGGTCAGCGCATCCGGCGGGATCGCGCCGATCGCCCCCATCAGCCCAAGCGCGATCGGCAGGTCATAATGGCTGCCCTCCTTGGGCAGATCGGCGGGCGCGAGATTGACGGTGATCCGCCGCGCCGGCAGCGCCAGCCCCGAGGCGATCAGCGCCGAGCGGACCCGCTCACGTGCCTCCGACACCGCCTTGTCCGGGAGACCGACGATCGCGAAGGCCGGAAGACCCGGCGCGACCTGCACCTGCACGTCGACCGCACGGGCCTCGATCCCCTCAAAGGCGACGGTAGAAACCCGCTGAACCATGCCCGAACCAGCCTGCCCTTTTGCACAATTAGGGGTAGCAGAGCGGGCCGGTTCTTGCAAGAACAATACAGGAACATGCTCAGGGGCCGGGAGGTCCTAACTGAACGTAAACACGACGAAGACACTACGCCTCGAATGCAAGCTGCTCTGCTCAGCACATCCCAACGAATGTCCGCTACTCCTAGGGGTGCGGGATGGGCCGTGGTCTAACGGGTGAACAATTCAAATGCTTGCAAATCGCCGGAGAAGCGAACGACGGATGTGCACGCGGCTCGCCAAGATTCACTTTGGCGCGGGTTCGCTGCCGCGGGACTGCACGATCACGGATATTTCGGATGGCGGCGTGAAAGTGGTGGCGGAGTTCCTGGAAGTGCCGCCGCAATTCACCATCATCTTCGCGCCCGACTATTCCCGGCAGTGCCGCCTGCGCTGGCGCATCGGCTGCGAGTTCGGCGCTGAATTCACCGACTGAGCCGCGCAAGCGCCCCGCCTTAACGGGACTTTAGCGTTAATCGGTAAGCATCTCTGATCAGTCGCCGAGTGATCAGAGTATGTCCAAGCGTTTGTCCGTCGCCTCTCCTCCGGCGAGATATCTGTTTTCCGCGCTTCTGATCCTGGCTCTTGGCGGCTGTCAGACCACTGGCATCGAGGACATCACCGGCGCGCTCGGCGGAAAATCGGAAACGGCTGGCAGGGCCGACACCAAGCCGGACGTGAGGCCGGACATGGACGCGCTGCGCGAGCGCTATCGCGCCAAGCCTGGCGATCCCAACGTCGCGCTCGAATACGGCAAGGCGTTGCGCCAGACCGGCCAGCGCGCGCAGGCGCTCGCGGTGCTGGAGCAGGCCGTGCTCGCCCATTCCAGCAACAAGGCGCTGCTCGCAGGCTACGGCCGCGCGCTCGCCGACAGCGGCAGTTTCCAGCAGGCGTTCGACGTTCTCGGCCGCGCGCATTCGCCCGAGGATCCCGACTGGCATATCCTGTCGGCGCAGGGCGCCGCCCTCGATCAACTCGGCCGCAACGAGGAAGCGCAGCAATATTACGCCGCCGCGCTCAAGATCGTGCCGGACGAGCCGTCGGTGCTGTCCAATCTCGGACTGTCCTACATGCTGCAGAACAATCTGCCGCGGGCAGAGGAAACGATGCGCCGGGCGCACGCGCGCAATCCCGCCGATCTCCGCGTGCGCGCCAATCTCGCGCTCGTGCTGGGACTGGAAGGAAAGCAGGCCGAGGCCGAAACCATCGTGAAGGCGGACCTGCCGCCGGATCAGGCGGCGGCAAAGGTCACGGCGCTGCGGCAGTTGCTGGTGAAGAAGCAGCAGCGGGCGGAGAAGTAACCCGCCCTCGCGCGTCAGGAAGCCTTGCTCAGGATGCCTTGCGATGCGGGGCTGACCCGCGCCCCGACCTACCCTTCAGCTTCTTCAGCAGCGGCCCGAGCAGCGAGCGCTTCGGCTTCTTCACCTCGCCGCGCCCGGCAAGGCGGTTCGCCATGTTCTGGAACAGTTCGGTGGTGCGGTGGCTCTTGGAGACCTCCGCGATCATCTGGCCGTTGTTGGCCGCGGTCGAGAACAGCTTCGAATCGAACGGGATCACCGCGATCGGCTGGCTCTCCATGGTCTTGGCGAAGGCCTTGACCTCGATCTCCGCACGCTTGGGCATGCCGACCTGGTTGATGCAGTAGAGCGGTGGCCGGTCGTTCGGCCGCGCCGCCTTCAACACGTTCAGCATGTTCTTGGTGTTGCGCAGGTTCGCAAGATCGGGCTCGGCCACGATCACGATGTCGTCCGCGTTGACCAGCGCGCGTCGCGTCCAGCCCGACCATTGATGGGGAACGTCGAGCACGATGCAGGGCGTGGTCATGCGCAGCGTGTCGAACACCGCATCGAAGGCCTCCGCGCCGAAATCGTAGACGCGGTCAAGGGTGGCAGGCGCGGCAAGGAGGCTGAGACGCTCGGTGCATTTGGAGAGCAGACGCTCCATCAGGGCCGTGTCCGGCCGATCCTGCGACAGCACCGCATTGGCGATGCCCTGCACCGGGTCCTGATTGTAGTCGAGACCCGCGGTGCCGAAGGCGAGGTCGAGATCGATCACGACGGAATCGAGTGCGAGGTCGCGGGCGATGGTCCAGGCCACATTGTGCGCGACGGTGGAGGCGCCGACACCGCCCTTGGCGCCGACCACCGCGATGACGCGGCCGGTGATGATGGTTTCGGACGCCGAGAACAGGCTGCAGATCGAGCGGACGACGTCGAGCGTCTCGACCGGTCCCACCACATAGTCGTTGACGCCGCGGCGGACCAGCTCGCGATAGGGCGCGGTGTCGTTGGGATTGCCGATCACGACCACGCGGGTGCCGGGATCGCAGACGCCGGCGAGGTCGTCGAGGCCCTCGAGAATGTCGCGGGTGCCGTCGGATTCGATCACGATGACGTTCGGCGTCGGCATCGTTTCATAGACTTCGATTGCCGCAGCTAAGCCACCGTCCTTGGCGGTGAGATGCGCCTTGGCGAGGCGGCGATCCTGCCCGGCCGCGGTCACCGCGGCGAGCGTCTGCTCGGTCTCGCAAAAGGCCTGCACGGAGATGCGAGGAACCGGCGCAATGTGTTCCTCGGGGTGCTGCGGATCGTCCGCTTCTTCGTCGTGGACGCGTGTCATCTGCCTGTATCGCTGAGTTTGGCCTTGTCGGCGTCTGGATTCATGGTCGCGATCGGCGTGCCCTTGCGATAGCGCTCGAAGGCCACGTCACGCCGTGCGTTATAGGCCGGCGTCTCGGACCGCGGCTGCTCGAGGTCGGCCGGATTGTCGATCATGGCCGCGAGGTTGCGCTGGCTGGCGCAGCCCAGATTGAAATAGGGCCGGTTCTCGTTGTAGCCGGGGTCGAGGATGGAGGGGCCGAGATCTTCCGGCCACAGCCCGCAGGGGCCTGCGACCGCGGCGATCCGGGAATAGCTCAGACGGATGGTGGGCAGCAGTCCGGGATCCTCGGGCCGATAGGGATGCTGGACGATGGCACGCGCGGGTACGCCGCCGGAGGCGAGCACGGAACGGATTTCGTGATAGGTCGCTGCCGCCGCGCGCGAATTCGCGGCGTTGACGGGGACGTCGACGACGACCGAGCCGGTACCTTCGCGCACCCAGTCCCGGGCAATGCCGGCGACGTCCGCGTGCTGCGCGGCCGAGAGGCCGCCGCGAGCCTTGCCGACGAAGATCACGATCGACTTCTTGGCTTCCTCGACCGCGATCGGGTGACGCTGGCGATAGTCGGTCGGCACCGTCTGGGTGACGACCTCGCCGGTGGTGTTGCAGGCGCCCAGCATGACGGAGAGCCCCGTCAGTGCCAGCGCGACGCTCAACTTGCGACGTCGATCGGCCATGGTCTTCGTCATCGCTTCATCCCCTCGTGCCCCGTCTCTTGCCCCATTCCCAAGCCGTCCGTTCGTCATCAGTCGATGATGAAGCCGAAATCACCGGGCGTGCCCGCGATCGGATCGACGCGGCGCGCGATGCCATAGAGGCGGTTCATGCGGCCGAGCAGCGCGGTCTGGGCATCGGACGCCGGTGCGAAGCCGTCGTCGGGCCGGGACAGCTCCTTCTGGGCCACCGCGCGCACCACATAGGGCGTCACGATCACCATCAGCTCGGTCTCGTTGTTGACGAAGTCCTGGCTGCGGAACAGCGCGCCGATGATCGGCACCTGGTCGACGCCGGGCAGGCCGTTGATCGCCTGTTTGGTCTGCTGCTGGATCAGGCCGGCCATCGCCATCGAGCCGCCCGAGGGAATTTCCAGCGTCGTTTCGGCGCGGCGGGTCTGGATCGAGGGGATGGTGATCGAGTTGGTCGAGTTCGAGGACAGCGCCTGGGTGACCGTGATGGCGCTCTGGTTCGACAGCTCGGACACCTCGGTCATGACGCGCAGGCTGATCCTGCCCTCGCTCAATACGACCGGGGTAAAGTTCAGGGAGATGCCGAACTTCTTGTAGGTGATCTGGGTGGTGCAAACGTGGGTGACGGGATCGCAGGCATAGCCGGACGGAATGGGGAATTCGCCGCCGGCGATGAAGGTGGCGGATTCGCCGGAGATCGCGGTCAGGCTCGGCTCGGCGAGCGTGCGCATGACACCGGCACTTTCCATCGCGCGCATCGTGGCGCTGACGGTCGCGAAGCCCTTGGTGAGCCCGGCGACACCTAATCCGTTGTTGCTGACGATCGGTCCGCCGCTGACCGAGAACGGGTTCGAATTGTTGAAGTTCACCACCGCGGTGCCGGCATTCAGGCTGGCGCTGAGATCGACGCCCAACTGCTTGACGATATCGCGGCGCACTTCGCCGACGACGACCTTGAGCATCACCTGGTCGCGGCCGCGCACGACGATGTTGTTGACCACCTTCTCGGAGCCGCCGACCAGTTTGGCGGCGACGTCGCCGGCCTGCTGGGCCTCGACCGGGCTCGACACCGAGCCGGTGAGCATCACGCTGTCGCCGACACCCTCGATCTGCACGCCCGGCAGCGACTGACGCAGCGCCGTGCGCATGCCGTTGAGATCGCGCTTCACCGCGATGTCGTAGGCGGCCACCTGCTGGCCGTCGGCGGCGAAGAACACGACGTTGGTCTGGCCGACCTGTCCGCCGATGATATAGGCGCGTTGGGCCGAGCGGATCACGGCATTGGCGATCTTGGGATCGGCGACCAGCACGTCCTTGACGTCGCGCGGCAGGTCGATCACGGCGGACTTGCCGACGCCGAGCGACAGGAAGCGCGTCTTCGCCGGTGCAATCGTCCCGACCGGGGACACATCGAGATCCGCTGCTTGCATGGGCGCCTGGTCGCCGACCGGCGCATCCGCGGCGCTGACGACATCGGGGGCTGCGAGCAGCCCCAGGATCAGCATCGTCCCCGTCCAGACCGAGTGCGCGCGATTCCCCCGAATGCGCATGCCCGTCCGATCATCCCCAAAGTTCATCATATCCCCATCACTTCTGTGACGTCAGTTGCCGCGCCTGTACGCCGTAGCGGATTACGTTGACTCCGCCGGACCGCTTGCTCGCCTGGTCCTCGGGCGCGCTGTCGACCGAGTTGACATCGACGATGCTGCGCAGCGCGAGTGTCAGCGTGCCGCCCTGGCGCGCTGCCGATAGCGTGGCGACCTGGTCGGGCTTGAGCTCGAGCGTGACGGTCCTGCCGACGACGGCGTTCTGGCCGTCCTTTTCCTTCGGCGCCTGGTCGATCGCGAGCACGCGGATATTGGTCAGAATCGCCTCGGACAGGATGAGGTCGTTACCGGCGGCCCCGTCAGGATTCTTCAGGCGGCGGGTCAGCACGATGTCGACGCGGTCATTCGGCAGGATGAAGCCGCCGGCGGCAGTCTCGGCTGAAATCTCGGTCGAGACGGCGCGCATGCCCGACGGCAGGATCGCGGCCATGAAGCCGGAGCCGTCGGCCTTGACCAGCTTCTGCTCGCGGATCGGCTCGCCCTGCATCAACGGCACGCGTGCGATCGAGCCTGCGATCTGGATCTGCGCCTCGGGCCTGTTGTCGCGGCGGATGAAGGCGCTGCTCGCGGTCGCCGCCGGCCAGACCTGCCATTGCAGGTCCTCGGGCTTCACGGCTTGACCGAGCTGGATGTCGTTCTTGGCGATCAGGACCTCGACCGTCGGCAGCTTCTCGGCGACGGGGAGAATGGGCGCGGGCTTGTTGTCATAGCCGCTCGCCAGATACGCAGCGACGCCGCCGGCGCCCAGTGCGATGACGAGAACGACAATGCGTGCGGTGTTCATACGCTTCTACTCTTACGCGGGGCACTCGAACCGCACCTGGCGGGTTCCCCGTGTCGATGAGTAGGCAGTAAAAGTATAAGCGGTGTTGCGAGGCCGAATGCGATCGACGGCCGCGCTGTGGTCTTTCGGCAGATGGTGAACGTCGCGTTAGCCGGTCGGCCACTGGCCCCGTAGTTTCACGCAGTTGCGGCCCGTGCGTTCGAATGATGCGCGCCGCGTCATGGTGAATGCGTGGTTAGTGATATGGCGACGATGACATCGCGCCATCATTCCAGTGAGACGCAACGCAATGCCGCACATCTCCGGTGTCGTCCCGACCTAGTGCGCAATTGCGCACGGGGGGCCGGGACGACGCGGGAGAGATCGCCGACTACAAGAACGCGGTCATACAAACGCGGTTACTTCGCCCGCTTCTGCTCGATCACGTCCCAGAGTTTTGCGGCAACGTCCGGTCCGCCGAGGCGCGCGATGGCGCGGATGCCGGTTGGCGAGGTCACGTTGATCTCGGTGAGGTTGCCGTTGATGACGTCGATACCGACGAACAACAGCCCGCGCTCGCGCAGCGCCGGGCCGACGGTGGCGCAGATCTCGCGCTCGCGCGGCGTGAGCTCGGTCTCCTGCGCCGCGCCGCCGCGCACCATGTTGGAGCGGAGGTCGTCGGCGGCCGGCACGCGATTCACCGCGCCGGCGAACTCGCCGTTGATCAGGATGATGCGCTTGTCGCCGTGCTTGACCTCGGGGATGAACTGCTGGATCACCCAGGCTTCCTTGAACGTCACCGAGAACATGTCGAACAGCGAGCCGAAATTCATGTCCTGCGGCATCACGCGGAACACCGCCGCGCCGCCATGGCCGTGCAGCGGCTTCATGACCACGGCGCCGTGCCTGTCGCGAAATGCGTTGATCTCGTCGAGGTCGCGCGAGATCAGCGTCGGCGGCATCAGCTGCGGGAAGTTCATCACGAACAGCTTTTCCGGCGCGTTGCGCACCGAAGCGGGGTCGTTGACGACGAGCGTCTTCGGATGGATGCGTTCGAGAAGGTGCGTCGAGGTGATGTAGGCGAGGTCGAACGGCGGATCCTGGCGGAGCAGCACCACGTCGAAGCCGTTGAGCGCCTCGCGCCTGGGCTCACCCAGGGTGAAATGATTGCCGGGCTCGTCGCGCACGGTGAGCAGCTGAACCGGAGCGACGATCTCCTCGCCGACCATCGAGAGCTTGTCGGGCGTGTAATAGGACAGACCATGGCCGCGCTTCTGCGCCTCCAGGAGCAGCGCAAAGGTGGAATCGCCCTTGATGTTGATGCGGGCGATGGGGTCCATCTGGACGGCGACGTTCAGTTTCATGGTCTGCCTTTCAGGTCGAGGCGTCGAATGCCGCCAACACATGGCGTGGAAGTGACCGCGGCGCAATTAGCATGGCATCGAATCGCATTTCAAATTCCGCATGCTCGGGATGCGCAACGAGCCAGCCTTGCGCGGCGTCGATGATGCGCTGCTGCTGGCGCGGCGTCACCGCGAAGGCGGCGTCGTCCAGGGTCGCGCGCGCCTTGACCTCGACGAAGGCAATCAAATTGCGGCGGCGCGCCACGATGTCGATCTCGCCATGCGGCGTGCGGAAGCGCTTGGCGAGAATGCGGTAGCCCTTGGCCATGAGATAGGCCGCGGCGCGGCTTTCCGCGGAGATGCCGGTGCGAAACGCGGCGATACGCTCGGGTGAGGCGATTTTCGGTTCCGCCGGCGTCTCAGTCTTCGCCATCGCCGCCCCGCAGATCTTTGGCAAGCTCGAGCGCGCGGGCATAGACCTCGCGGCGCGGCCGGCCCGAGAGCGCGACCGCATGCGCGACCGCATCCTTGACGCTGTTCGCAGCGAGCTGCTCGCGCAGGAGGTCGTCGAGCGCGTCCGATGTCAGCATCTCGGCATCGGCCGCAGGCGGAGCGATCACCAGCACGAATTCGCCGCGCGTCTCCAGCGTGTCGGCACCAAGCGCCAGCTCACGCAGCGTCGCGCGCGAAATCTGCTCGTGCAGTTTCGTCAGCTCGCGGCAGATCGCGGCTTCACGGGTCCCCATGATCTCGGCGAGCTCGGCGAGCGTGTCCTGCACGCGGTTGCCGGAATCGAACATCACCAGCGTCGCATCGATGCGCGCAAGCTCGGCCAGGCGCGACTTCCGCGCGGCTGATTTGGAAGGCAGAAAGCCTTCGAAGAAGAAGCGGTCGGTTGGCAGCGCTGCGACCGACAGCGCCGCCAGCACCGAGGACGGGCCGGGCAGCGCGTAGACGGCGTGGCCGGCGGCGCAGACCTCGCGCACCAGCTTGTAGCCGGGGTCCGAGATCAGCGGCGTGCCGGCGTCCGACACCAGCGCGATCGAGCCGCCCTGCGAAAGCCGCTCCAGGATTTTTGGACGGGCCGCTTCCGCGTTATGCTCGTGATACTGCTTGAGCTGCGCGGAGATGTCGTAGCGCTCGGTCAAACGCCGCGTGATCCGGGTGTCCTCGCAGGCGATGACATCGACCCCGGCGAGGGTCTGCAGTGCTCGCAGCGTGATGTCGCCGAGATTGCCGATGGGGGTCGCGACCAGGTGCAGGCCAGGCGCGGCCTTCGGCGCGACAAGCCGATGGGCGTCGATGGAGAAACCGCGCGAGGCGGGCTCCGTAGTCTCAGGTGTATTTATCGGGGACGGCTTTGCGCGCATAATCAGACGAACTTAGGCATGATCCCCGGGGCTGGGAACCGGTCCCCGGAAAAAGATCGTGCCTGGGCAAGGGGCGAGGCAAGGACTGGAATGTGATCCATTCGGCATCACATTCCCCAGGGAATGAAGCGTCAGCGCCATATTCGCGGCGGAAACGCCGCCTTGATGCTTGGTGACGGACGGCGGACAGCTAGCCAGAACTTGAGAGGAAGCCGCGTTAAGCGGGCATTATCCTTTTGTTTGAGTTAACTATTTGCCGACAATATGCCTGAATTCACGACTGGTGTCGTGGAGAATATCGTGAGCGGCTGGCGACGGTCGGTCAGAAGAGAAACTGTCATGACGGGCCCGCGTGATCCCAGATATTCCTCTCCGGAGGAGTCTCCCGTTCAGGGGCCCCTGATATCAGGGGCGACCCGGCGAAGCGCGCTCGGCCTGTTGCTCGGCGCGCCGCTGCTGTCGGCCTGCGCCGGCGTGCAGCAGAGCCTGAGCCAGTTCTCCAATCCGTTCAGCAGCTCCTCCCCGCCTCCGGCCCAGCCGGCCGGCCAGCCGCAGCAGGCGACGACGGCCGGCACCGGCGGGGTGAAGGTTGCCGTGATCCTGCCGCTCTCGGCATCGGGCAATGCCGGCCTCGCCGCGCAGTCGATGCGCAATGCCGCCGAGATGGCGCTGGCCGAGTTCCAGAATCCCAACATCCAGCTCCTGATCAAGGACGACAATGGCAGCCCGCAGGGCGCGCAGGCCAGTGCGCAGCAGGCGGTCGACGAAGGCGCCGAGATCATCCTGGGTCCGCTGTTCGCGCAATCGGTACCTGCAGTGGCGCAGATCGCGCGCACGCGCGGCATCCCGGTGATGGCGTTCTCGACCGATTCCAGCATCGCCGGCCGCGGTGTCTATCTCCTGAGCTTCCTGCCGGAGTCCGACGTCAACCGCATCGTCGAATATTCCGCCAGCATCGGAAAGCGCTCGGTCGCCGTGCTAGTGCCCGACAATGCTTATGGCAACGTGGTCGAGGCCGCGGTGAAGGCGGCGGTGCCGCGCCGCGGAGGGCGCATCGTCGCGTTCGAGAAATACGGCGCCGATCGCGCCACGCCGGCCCGGACCGTGGCGCAGCAGCTCGGCAGCGCCGATGCGCTGTTCATCGCCGATGATGGCGACGCCGTCGTCTCGGTCGCCGATGCAATGAGCGCGGCGGGTGCGAATCTGCGCAATATCCAGCTGCTCGGCACCGGCCTGTGGGACAGTCCGCGCGTCTATGCCAGCTCAAGCTTGCAGGGCGGCCTCTACGCCGCGCCCGATCCGGCCGGCTTCCGCGCCTTCTCCGGCCGCTATCGCACCAAATACGGCGCCGAGCCGATCCGTACGGCCACGCTCGCCTATGATGCCGTCGCCCTCGTCGCCGCGCTGGCGCGCACGCAAGGCACCACGCGCTTCTCGTCCGACGTGCTCACCAATCCTTCCGGATTCGCCGGCATCGACGGCCTGTTCCGCTTCCGCGCCGACGGCACCAACGAGCGGGGCCTTGCGGTGATGAAGGTCACGACCGGCGGCGGCGTTGCGGTGGCGGGCTCGCCGAAGAGTTTTGGAGCGTAGCTGTTTCCTCGACGTCGTCCTGGCTTTCGCCAGAACGACGATGGAGAGACCTTACGCCGCGAGATCGGCGACCACCGCGTCCAGCACCGGAAAACCGCTGCTGGTCACGCGCAGGCGGCCGGTTGCATCCACCGTGATCGCGCCTTCTTCGCGCAGCAGCGTGATGCGCTTCGGATCGAGCGAGCGGCCTGACAGCGCGCGGTAGCGCTCGGGGTCGATGCCCTCGACGAGGCGCAACCCCATCAGCAAAAATTCGTCGGCGCGCTCCTCGCTGTTGAGGAGATCGTCGGTGACGACGCCGTGGCCATTGGTCTCGACCCGCATCAGCCAGGCTTCGGGACGCTTCTCGGTGGCGGTCGCGTGCCTGATACCGTCGATGTCGAGCCGACCGTGGGCGCCGGGGCCGATGCCTGCGTATTCCTCGCCGCGCCAGTAGACCAGATTGTGCCGGCACTCGGCGCCGCGCCGCGCGTGATTTGAAATCTCGTAGGCGGGCAGGCCGAGCTTGTCGCAGGTCTCCTGCGTGACGTCGTAGAGCGCGCGGGCGACTGCTTCATCCGGCGTCTTCAGCTTGCCGGCCTGATGCAGGCCGAAGAACGGCGTGCCCTCTTCGATCGTCAATTGATAGAGCGACAGATGCTCGGCCGCCTCCTCGATTGCGAGACGCAATTCATCGGCCCACATCGCCGGCGTCTGGTCGGGACGGGCGTAGATCAGGTCGAACGAATAACGATCGAACGAGCGGCGCGCGATGGCGACCGCGTCGAGGGCCTCGCGCGCGCTGTGCATGCGACCCAGCGCCTTCAGCGAGGCATCGTCGAGCGCCTGCACGCCGAGCGAGACGCGATTGACGCCGGCGGCGCGATAGCCCGCGAAGCGCGTAGCCTCGACACTGGTCGGGTTTGCCTCCAGCGTGACTTCAACGTCTTTCGCCACAATCCAGTGCTTGCCGATGGCATCGAGCACAGCGCCGACGGTTGCAGGCTGCATGAGCGAGGGTGTGCCGCCGCCGAGAAAGATCGAGGTGACTTCGCGGCCGGGCGCGCGCTCGGCGGTCGCAGCGATCTCGCGCGCGAAAGCCGACGCAAAGCGCGCCTCGTCGATCGCGGCGTGGCGGACATGGCTGTTGAAGTCGCAATAGGGGCACTTCGACAGGCAGAACGGCCAGTGCACGTAGACGCCGAAGGCTTCGGATTCTTGTTTTGACGCGTTTTCCTGGCGCGAACCGGTATCCACTTCGCTCGAAAACGCTCTAGCGCGGCTCAAGGCAGATCTCCGCCAGTTTCACGAAGGCGCGGGCACGGTGTGACAGGCCGAGACCGAGCGGCGGCAGGCCGTGCTTCTCGATGCTCTCCATCTCGCCGAAGGTGCGGCTATGGCCGTCGGGCAAAAACATCGGGTCGTAGCCGAAGCCGGCGGTGCCGCGCGGCGGCCACACCAGCGTGCCGTCGACGCGCGCCTCGACCTCTTCGAGATGATCGTCGGGCCATGCGACGCAGAGCGCGGAAACGAAATGCGCCTTGCGCTTGGCGGGCGTGGTCGCGCCGCGCTCCTGCAACAGCCGTTCGATCTGCGCCATCGCCGCGGCAAAATCCTTGTTCGGCCCGGCCCAGCGCGCCGAGTAGATGCCGGGCGCGCCGTCGAGCGCGTCGACCACGATGCCGGAATCATCGGCGAAGGACGGCAGCTTCGTCGCCCGCGCTGCCGCGATCGCCTTGATCGCGGCGTTGCTGCGGAAATCCTTTCCGGTCTCTTCCGGCTCCGGAAGGCCTAATTCGCCGGCCGACACCGCCTCGATGCCGTAAGGCGCGAGCAGCTCCTTCATCTCGGCGAGCTTGCCGGGATTATGGGTCGCGATGACGAGCTTTCCGGTGATTCGGCGATGCATCGGCCTATTGACTACGCTACCGCCAGTTTCTGCAAGTCCACGAGACGCGCCACGCCCTTGCGCGCCAGCGCCATCAGCGCCAGGAACTCGGCTTCCGTGAACGGCTCGCGTTCCGCGGTGCCCTGGACTTCGATGATGCGGCCATCGCCCGTCATGACGAAATTGGCGTCGGTATCGGCTTCGGAGTCCTCGGCATAGTCGAGGTCGAGCACGGGCGTGCCCTTGTAGATGCCGCAGGAGATCGCGGCGACGTTGTCGCGCAACACATTGGCTTTGACCATGTTGCGCGCCTTCATCCAGGTGATGCAATCGGCGAGGGCGACCCAGGCGCCGGTGATCGAGGCTGTGCGGGTGCCGCCGTCGGCCTGGAGCACGTCGCAGTCGACCGTGATCTGGCGCTCACCGAGCGCTTCGAGATTGATGATGGTCCGAAGCGAGCGGCCGATCAGGCGCTGAATTTCGACGGTGCGGCCGCTCTGCTTTCCTGCGGAGGCCTCGCGGCGCGTGCGTTCCGAGGTCGCGCGCGGCAGCATGCCGTATTCGGCGGTGACCCAGCCACGGCCCTGGCCCTTGAGCCATGGCGGCAGGCGGTCTTCCAGCGTGGCGGTGACCAGCACGTGGGTGTCGCCGAATTTCACCAGGCACGAGCCTTCCGCATATTTGACCACGCCGCGCTCCAGCGTCACGGGGCGCAATTCGTCGGGCGCACGGCGGCTTGGCCGCATGGGAAATCCTCCAAAACTCTCGGAAAAGGGCTGTTGGCGGTGCTTGTAGGGGGGGTGAGGGTGGGCGGCAAGGGGGAAGATCGAGGCCTTATTCACCCCCGATTTTCAATCCGCGAACGCCACGCTTGTCAGAAGCCCCAAGGATAGACAAATTACCTGTATCTGAGAGGAGTTACGGTCTGTGGCCCATCACGATCCGATCCATCTGATCGCGCCGCGCGCGGGCCTCGCCCAGCTCAACGAGCGTTCCCGCGACATCTTTCGTCAAATCGTCGAAAGCTACCTCGCGACCGGGGAGCCGGTGGGCTCGCGCAATATTTCTCGCCTGATCGCCATGCCGCTGTCGCCCGCTTCCGTCCGCAACGTCATGGCCGACCTGGAACAGCTCGGCTTGATCTACGCCCCGCACACCTCCGCCGGCCGGCTGCCGACGGAACTCGGCCTGCGCTTCTTCGTCGATGCCCTGATGCAGGTCGGCGACCTCAATGACAGTGAACGGCAGGCGATCCAGAGCCAGTTGACCTCCGTGGGCCACGCGCAATCGGTGGAGGCTGCGCTCGAGGAGGCATTGACGCGGCTCTCCGGCCTGACCCGCGCTGCCGCGGTCGTGCTGACGCCGAAATCCAATGCGCGGCTGAAACATATCGAATTCGTCCGCTTGGAACCGGAAAAGGCATTGGTGATCCTGGTCGGCGAGGACGGGCAGGTCGAAAACCGCGTTTTGACGCTGCCGCCGGGAGTTCCATCCTCGGCGTTGACCGAAGCCGGCAACTTCCTCAATGCGCGGATCCGGGGCCGGACCCTGGCCGAGGCGCGGCTGGAGCTCGAGACCGCGCTCGGAGAGGCGCGCACCGAGCTCGATCAGCTGACGCATAAGGTGATCTCGGCCGGGATTGCCAGCTGGTCGGGCGGCGAGAACGAGGATCGGCAGCTCATCGTCCGCGGTCACGCCAATCTGCTCGAGGATTTGCATGCGCTGGAGGATCTCGAGCGCGTTCGCCTGCTGTTCGACGATCTCGAGACCAAGCGCGGGGTCATCGACCTGCTCGGGCGGGCCGAGACTGCGGAAGGCGTGCGGATCTTCATCGGCAGTGAGAACAAGCTGTTCTCGCTGTCGGGCTCGTCCACCATCATCTCGCCCTATCGGGACGCTGCCGGCCATATCGTCGGCGTTTTGGGCGTGATCGGGCCGACGCGGCTGAATTATGCCCGCGTGATCCCGACCGTGGACTACGCTGCCCGCATCGTCAGCCGGCTCCTGGGGGGCTGACCGGCGTCTCCCCCGATCACGGGCGCTTGATTTTCGGCGCCCGAAGCACGATATCCGGGCCAGAAACCCCCTGAGATGAATGCGAAAAGAGAGCCGATGACCGATCGAGACCGGCAACCCGAAGACACGAGTGCTGCGGCCGGCGAGCCCGTGGTGTCAAAACCCTACATCATGCCCGACGATCCCGAGCCGGGCTCGGTCGAGCTTCTGCAGAAGGAAGTCGCCGAGGCGCGCGACCGCATGCTGCGGACGCTGGCCGAGATGGAGAATCTGCGCAAGCGCACTGCCAAGGAGGTCGCTGACTCCAAGCTCTACGGCGTCACGGGCTTTGCCCGCGACGTGCTCGACATCGCCGACAACCTCCAGCGCGCGCTCGATGCCGTTCCGGCCGAGGCCCGTGCGGCGGCCGATGCAGGCCTCGCCTCGCTGATCGAGGGCGTCGAACTGACCGAGCGCTCTCTGCTCAGCGCGCTGGAAAAACACGGCGTGAAGAAGTTCGACCCCCTGGGCCAGAAGTTCGACCCGAACTTCCAGCAGGCGATGTTCGAGGTGCCCGATGCATCGGTGCCCGCGGGCACCGTCGTGCAGGTCATGCAGGCCGGCTACACCATCGGCGAGCGCGTGCTGCGTCCTGCCTTGGTCGGTGTCGCCAAGGGCGGCGCCAAGGCTGCGCCCGCCAACAGCAACGAGCCGAACGGCGCGGCGAACTGATCGATCCTCATGCTGAGGAGGCGCGCTAAGAAGCGCGCTCCTCAGGATGAGGTCTTGCAGTTCGGTCGCGCCTCTTACGCGCTCGCCGCGATATCCGCGGACTGAATCCGCTTCACGCCGGCCTTGGCCATATCGGCCCAGGCCTTTGCGAGCGAACCCTGATTGTCGATGCCGCGGCAGGCGTCTTCCACCACATAGACCTCGAAGCCCGCCTTGCGCGCGTCGAGCGCGGTCCAGGCCACGCAGAAATCCGTCGCCAGCCCCGCGACGAAGACGCGCTTGATCTTGCGCCCCTTCAGATAGCCGGCAAGGCCGGTCGAGGTCTTGCCATCGGCTTCGAGGAAGGCCGAATAGCTGTCGACGTCCTTGTGAAAACCCTTGCGGATGATGAGCTCGGCGTGCGGGATCGCAAGGTCTTTCGACAGCGCGGCGCCGTCGGTGCCCTGCACGCAATGGTCGGGCCACAGCACCTGCTTGCCGTAGGGAAGATCGACGGTCTCGAACGGCTTCTTGCCGGCGTGGACTGATGCGAAGGAAACATGGCCTTGGGTGTGCCAGTCTTGCGTCATCACCACGTTCGAAAACGCTTTCGAGATCTTGTTGATGACCGGCACCACCTGCTCGCCTTCCTTCACGGCAAGGCTGCCGCCGGGCAGGAAGCAATTCTGCACGTCGATCACGAGCAGCGCGGATGCATCGTCCGGCTTGATCGATGTGGCCGCCAGAATCGCGGTTGGCGCGAGCGCCACGAGCGCGCTCGTCCCGAGCGCCGCCAAAACTTGTCGCCGATCCAGCATCATTCGCCTCCCTCCAGGATGAACTCAACGGAAGGGGAGCCTAGTTCCGTTCGTATACGAACAGAAGCCCGAAAATGCAGCCGGCTTTGGTGAGTCGTTGGGCTGCTGACCGGATATCTTCGCCGGGACGACGATGAGTGTCGGGCTAGCCCTTCGGCTGGATGCCGTCGCGGACCGCGCGGAAGCGGGTGAAGGCGGCCGGCCATTGCTCGCGCGGGGCGCTGGCGATGATGCGCAGCGAGGCGCCGCCGCTGCTGAAGCGGATCCACTGCACCACGGTCACCGGCGTCTTGTCCTTGCCGCTGACGCCGTCGATCCGGGTCTCGAAACCCTGCTGGCCGCTGATGCGGATCGGCTCGGACATGGTGACGCGCGACTCGCGCACGCCGGGAATCTGGAGCGCCGCCTCCTGGGCGAAGCGGGCGCGGTCGTCGGCGGCTTGCGGGGTGGCGCCAATCACGCCGAGGATGATGAATGGCTTCGATTCATAGCCGGAGCTCTCGTCGCCGTCGGCCAGGATGATGCTCGAGCCCGGCGCCAGCGTGCGGACGTCCTTGAAGTCGGCGAGATCGGTGATCTTGAACGGCATCAGCGCGATCTGCTCTTCGGCCGAGACCTGCTTGCGGGTGACGACGCTCGCAAACATCTGCCGCACCGCCTCGTCGGTGTAGATCTTGATCGCATTCTCTGGAATCTGCACCGCGACATAGCCGGAGAAGCCGGCCCCCGGCACGATCATCGAATAGCGCCGCACCGGGGTCTCGCCGGCCTTGCCGCTCTCGGTCGTGAAATAGGCAAGACCCGCGGGCGTCTCGATCTTGTCCTGCTTGACGCCGTTGGCTCCGGCTGGATTGGAGTTGAAGGCGCTCACGACCTCGCCATAGGCCGCCGGCGGCAGTTCTGTGATCAGCACCTTGACGTTGCCGTCCTCGCTCTCGAAGCCGGGAAAGGTCTTGGCCGTGTTGAGACCGACCAATGGCACCATGCCGAGGTGCAAGCCCGGTGGGAAAACGGCGTCGGCAGCCAGAGCCGGAAGCGCAGAGGCAACGAGGAGGGCGAGCGCAGCAAGGGGGCGGATCAGCTTCATGGGCACTCTGATTGGTTCACATTGAGGCCGTTCGATGGTCGGCCACCGGGCCGCTTTGTCGCGCGACGCAGCCAGATGACGAGCCCGCTCGGCCGCCCGCCTTTTAGCGGGTTTGGTCTTGCCGCAACAGGGCAGGGCGGAACGCGGTAGCGGATGCCGGCCGATCGCGGGACCTGTTAATAATTCCTCACCCGCAAGGCGGGTTCAGCCCGGATATGATCTTCCAAAACCCAATGTTTTCACGGCCGAAACTTGCGTTCGGTCCTTGCGGGCCCCTCCCCCCCTCCTATATGAGCGTCAACCATCGCAATATCGCGAATGTTTGATCTTAGGGGGTTTCGGTTCGGGTGCCTTCTGGGCCCAGCCAACCTGCCGCAAAAACAAGGATACAGGACCATGGGAAAGGTCATCGGGATCGACCTCGGCACCACGAATTCGTGCGTCGCCGTAATGGATGGCAAGAACGCCAAAGTCATCGAGAATTCCGAAGGCATGCGCACGACGCCTTCGATCGTCGCCGTGACGGACGACGGTGAGCGCCTCGTCGGCCAGCCTGCCAAGCGCCAGGCCGTCACCAATCCAGAGCGTACGTTCTTCGCAGTGAAGCGCCTGATCGGCCGCCGCTACGACGACCCGATGGTCGAGAAGGACAAGAAGCTCGTTCCGTACAAAATCGTGAAGGCTTCCAACGGCGACGCCTGGGTCGAGGCCGACGGCCAGACCTACTCGCCCTCGCAGGTCTCGGCGTTCATCTTGCAGAAGATGAAGGAGACCGCCGAAGCCCATCTGGGCCAGAAGGTCGACCAGGCCGTCATCACCGTGCCCGCCTACTTCAACGACGCCCAGCGCCAGGCGACCAAGGACGCCGGCAAGATCGCGGGCCTTGAAGTGCTGCGCATCATCAACGAGCCGACCGCGGCCGCGCTCGCCTATGGCCTCGACAAGACCAAGACCGGCACGATCGCCGTGTACGATCTCGGGGGCGGCACGTTCGATATCTCGATTCTCGAAATCGGCGACGGCGTGTTCGAGGTGAAGTCGACCAACGGCGACACCTTCCTCGGCGGCGAAGACTTCGACATGCGCCTGGTCGGCTATCTGGCCGACGAATTCCAGAAGGAGCAGGGCATCAACCTGCGCAACGACAAGCTCGCGTTGCAGCGCCTGAAGGAAGCTGCTGAAAAGGCCAAGATCGAGCTGTCGTCGACGACGCAGACCGAAATCAACCTCCCCTTCATCACCGCGGACCAGACCGGCCCGAAGCATCTGACGATGAAGCTCACCCGCGCCAAGTTCGAGGCGCTGGTCGATGACCTCGTCCAGAAGACCGTCGAGCCCTGCCGCAAGGCGCTGAAGGATGCCGGCCTCACCGCCGCCGAGATCGGCGAAGTGGTGCTGGTCGGCGGCATGTCGCGCATGCCGAAGGTCCAGGAAGTCGTGAAGCAGCTGTTCGGCAAGGAGCCGCACAAGGGCGTCAACCCGGACGAAGTCGTGGCGATCGGCGCCGCGATCCAGGCCGGCGTGCTTCAGGGCGACGTCAAGGACGTGCTGCTGCTCGACGTGACCCCGCTGTCGCTGGGCATCGAGACGCTGGGCGGCGTGTTCACCCGCATCATCGACCGCAACACCACGATCCCGACCAAGAAGAGCCAGGTGTTCTCGACCGCCGAGGACAGCCAGAACGCGGTCACCATCCGCGTCTTCCAGGGCGAGCGTGAAATGGCGGCCGACAACAAGATGCTCGGTCAGTTCGACCTGATGGGCATTCCGCCGGCCCCGCGCGGCATGCCGCAGATCGAGGTGACCTTCGACATCGACGCCAACGGCATCGTCAACGTCTCGGCCAAGGACAAGGCCACGTCCAAGGAGCAGCAGATCCGCATCCAGGCCTCCGGCGGTCTGTCGGAAGCCGACATCGAGAAGATGGTCAAGGACGCCGAGGCCAATGCCGAGGCGGACAAGAAGCGCCGCGAGGCCGTGACTGCCAAGAACGACGCGGATGGACTGGTGCATTCGACCGAGAAGGCACTGGCCGAGCACGGTTCGAAGGTCGCGGAGACCGAGCGCCGCGCGATCGAGGATGCGGTCAGCGACCTCAAGGAAGCGCTGAAGGGCGACGATGCCGAAGCCATCAAGGCCAAGACCCAAACGCTGGCCCAGGCGTCGATGAAGCTCGGCGAGGCCATGTACAAGCAGCAGGCCGAGGCCGACGCCAAGAAGGATGCGGCCAAGGACGACGTCGTCGACGCGGAGTTCACCGAAGTCGACGACGACAAGAACAACAAGAAGTCCGCCTGAACCCCGCGAGGGTGATGATGCGGACGGCTTGGACCCCACACGCGCCAACGGCCTCCTCCCTCGCGGGGGAGGCCATCGTGTCGGGCTCGACGGGGCAAGGCCTTGCTAAAATCGGCCCCGTTACGATCGATCAATTCCCAGCCGTTATTCTGAATGCTGCCGTGCAATCCTCTGCCGCGAGGCGGAAGGCTGCCTATATCGTTGCATGGCGACGTTGCTTCGCTCCGACTTGAATCGCGATCGGATAGACTGAGCTCATCATGTCCACGTCCACCAAGCGCTGCTACTACGAAACCCTCGAAGTCGAACGCGATGCCGACGATTCCGTCCTGAAATCGTCGTTCCGCAAGCTGGCGATGAAGTTTCACCCCGACCGCAATCCCGGGGACGACACCAGCGAAGTCAAATTCAAGGAAATCAACGAAGCCTACGAGGTCCTGAAAGACAAGGACAAGCGCGCCGCCTATGACCGTTTCGGTCATGCCGCCTTCGAGCAGGGCGGCGGCGGTGGCGGCCCCGGTTTCGGCGCGGGCTTCGCCTCCTCCTTTTCCGACATTTTCGAAGATTTGTTCGGCATGGCTGGACAGCGCGGCGGCCGTGGCGGCCGCGAGCGCGGCGCCGACCTGCGCTACAACATGGAAATCACGCTCGAGGAAGCTTTTGGCGGCAAGACCGCGCAGATCGAGATCCCGGTCTCGGTCACCTGCGAAGCCTGCTCGGGCATCGGAGCCAAGGCCGGCACCAAGCCGAAGACCTGCTCGACCTGCGGCGGCGCCGGACGCGTACGGCAGTCGCAGGGCTTCTTCACGCTGGAGCGCACCTGTCCGGGCTGCCAGGGGCGCGGCCAGATGATCGAAGACGCCTGCCCGTCCTGCTCGGGTCAGGGGCGTGTCACCCGCGAGCGGAATCTGTCGGTCAACATTCCCCCTGGAGTCGAGGATGGCACCAGGATCAGGCTCGCCGGAGAGGGCGAGGCCGGGGTCCGCGGCGGCCCGCCCGGCGACCTCTACATCTTCCTGTCGCTGGCCCAGCACCAGTTCTTCCAACGCGACGGCGCCGATCTGCATTGTCGTGTGCCGATCTCGATGGTGACGGCGGCGCTTGGCGGCGAATTCGAGGTGCCGACCATCGAGAAGGGCAAGACCAAGGTGAAGGTCCCCGCGGGGACCCAGTCCAGCCGCCGATTCCGCATCGCATCAAAAGGCATGCCGGTGCTGCGCTCGCGCCAGATGGGCGACATGTATGTTCAGGTCGTGGTCGAGACGCCGCAAAATCTCACCAAGAAGCAGCAGGAATTGCTGGCCGAGTTCGAAAAACTCTCCTCCGGCAACACCCAGCCGGAATCCGAGGGTTTCTTCACCAAGGTCAAGGATTTCTTCGGTAATCGCGCGAGTTGACGCGTCTTGACCGTGCCGCCTTCGGCCTATACGTCTTTATGACCATTTTCTGACACGCCGCGGTCACGCGGTCCCGGCCGGTCCCGACATGCCATTGCCATCGTCCGCGCGTGCGTTGAAGAAGCCCCGTCTCGATGACGAGGTGCGTTTTCTCCGGTCATGGATCGAAAAGCCCCTCCACATGGGCGCGGTGATGCCGTCGGGCAAGCTGCTGGCCCGGACCATGGCCCACTACGTCGACGTCAATTCGGACGCACCGGTGGTCGAGCTCGGGCCCGGCACCGGCGCCATCACCTCGGCCCTGGTCGAGCGCGGCGTCGACCAGAAGCGCCTCGTCCTAGTCGAATACAATCCAGGCTTCTGCGCCCTGCTGCGCGACCGCTATCCGCAGGCCAAGGTGGTGCAGGGTGATGCCTATCGCCTGCGCGACACGCTCTGGAACGTGCTGAGCGCGCCGGCCTCCGCGGTCGTCTCTGGCCTCCCGCTGGTCACAAAACCGATGCTGACGCGGCTGCGGCTCATTCGCGACGCCTTCACGGCGCTGGCGCCCGGTGCGCCCTTCGTCCAGTTCACCTATGCGGTGGTGCCGCCGATTCCGAAATCGCTGCCCGGCGTGTCCACAGAGGCCTCGGAACGGATCTGGATGAACCTTCCGCCGGCCCGCGTCTGGGTGTATCGCAAGGACTAATTCCGCCGGCATTCCTGTTTGCGTGGCGGGCTCGTTTCGCCGAACGCATGGAAGCGGATGTCCGCACCGAAAATCCTGATCATTCCCGGCTCACTGCGGACCGGCTCGCATAATGCGAAGCTGGCAGCGGTCGCCGCCTATGCATTCGACCAGGCCGGCGTCGACGTCACCCGCATCTCGCTCGCCGATTTTCCGCTGCCGATCTATGACGGCGATCTGCAGGCCAAGTCGGGTGTGCCCAAGCACGCGATCAATCTCAAGCGCATGATCGGCGCGCATCACGGCGTGCTGATCGTCTCGCCCGAATACAACGCCTCGGTGCCGCCGCTGCTGAAGAACGCGATCGACTGGGTCAGCCGCGTGCATGAGCTGCACGAGCCCCGTGGCGAGGTGTTCCGCAACCGTGTCTTCGCACTCGCCGGCGCCTCGCAGAGCCGGCTTGGCGCGGCTCGCGCGCTGCAGGCGCTGCGGCTGATCCTGACCTCCTGCCACGCCAATGTGATTGCCAGCCAGCTCACGCTCGCCTTTGCCGACCAGGCCTATGACGATATGGACAGGCTGAAGCACGAGGGCGATATCGCCGCGTTGAAGGAACTGGTGCGGCAGTTGATCGACATTTCCCAACGCATGATGTGAGGTGACATGACGCCAGCCGAGATTGCCCCGAAAGACCGCCTGATCGTCGCGCTCGATCTTCCCAGCGTTGATGCCGCGGAAGCGATGGTCAACCGGCTCGGCGACAGCGTCACCTTCTACAAGATCGGCTATCGGCTGGCTTATGCCGGCGGCTTGCCGCTGGTCGGCAAGCTCGTCGACAAGGGCAAGAAGGTCTTTCTCGATCTCAAGCTGCACGACATCGGCAACACCGTGGCGCAAGGCGTCGACAGCATCACCAAACTCGGCGCGACCTTCCTCACCGTGCACGCTTATCCGCAGACCATGAAGGGTGCCGTCGAAGGTCGCGGCAGCTCGAACCTGAAGATCCTCGCCGTCACTGTTCTGACGTCCTACAACGAGGACGATCTGCACGCGGCAGGCTTCCGGCTCGGCGTCTCCGAGCTCGTCGAAGCGCGCGCGCAGCAGGCGCAGGTGCTCGGCATCGACGGGCTGGTATCGTCGCCCGAAGAAGTCGGAGCCTTGCGCAAGATCGTCGGCCACCAGATGAGCCTCGTCACCCCCGGCATCCGGCCGGCCGGCGCGGCGAGCGGCGACCAGAAACGCATCATGACGCCGGGCCGCGCGATTGCGGCCGGCGCGGACCACCTCGTCGTCGGTCGGCCGGTGGTGGAAGCCACGGACCCCAAGGCGATTGCCGAGGCCATCCAGGCCGAGATCGCGCAAGCGCTCGGCTAATCAACAACACAGGGAGAAGAACAATGGCAAAAGGCTACTGGATCGGGCGCGTCGATGTGAGCAGCGACGAGGGCTACAAGCCCTATGCCGTCGCCAATGGTCCGATCTTCAAGAAATGGGGTGGCCGCTTCGTCGTCCGCGCCGGCAAGTTCACCACCGTCGAAGGCGCCAGCCGCACCCGCAACGTCGTGATCGAATTCCCGGATTACGAGACCGCGATCGCCTGCTACAACTCGCCGGAATACCAAGCCAACATCAAGGTGCGCCAGCCGCACTCCGTCGCCGACCTCATCATCATCGAGGGCTATGACGGCCCGCAGCCGTCAGACGGCTGAGGCGCGCTCAGCTCCGTCATGGCCGGGCCTGACCCGGCCATTCACGTCTTCGGTCTCATATGCGTGGCCGTTCGTGGATGCCCGGGACAATCCCGGGCATGACGGTGGCGTTTGCCCCTCGGTTGCCGGAACTGCCTCCCCCCGCTACAACGACCGTGAGAGGATCGCACCATGTCCGACATGCGCTTGATTGTTGCTGGAGCCGGCGGCCGGATGGGCCGGGCGCTGACGCGGGCGATTGCCGAAAGCAAAGGCGCGGTGCTGGCCGGCGCGCTGGAGGCACCGGGCTCGGAGCTGCTCGGCAAGGATGCCGGCGTGCTCGCAGGCCTGCCGGCCAACGGCATCAAACTCTCCGGCGATCTCTGGGCGTTGTCAAAGGACGCCGACGGCATTCTGGATTTCACCGTGCCCGCGGCGACCTTGGCCAATGTCGCGATCGCCGCCGAGCGAGGCCTCGTGCACGTGGTCGGAACGACGGGCCTGTCGGGCTCCGACAACGCCGTGATCAAGAGCGTCACCAACCGCGCCGTCGTGGTGCAGTCCGGCAATATGAGCCTGGGTGTCAATCTGCTCGCCGCCGTGGTCAAGCGCGTCGCCAAGGCGCTCGACGAGAGCTTCGATATCGAAATCGTCGAAACCCATCACCGCATGAAGATCGACGCGCCCTCGGGCACGGCACTGATGTTGGGCCAGGCGGCAGCTAGCGGCCGCGGCATCGCGCTCGACGAGCATGCAGATCGCGGCCGCGACGGCATCACCGGCGCGCGCAAGCCCGGCGATATCGGCTTTGCGTCGTTGCGCGGCGGCACCGCGGCCGGCGATCACAGCGTGAGCTTCCTCGGCCCGTTCGAGCGCCTGACGCTGTCGCATCACGCGGAGGATCGCATGCTGTTCGCCCACGGCGCGCTGAAGGCCGCGCTCTGGGCGCATGGCAAGAAGCCGGGGCACTACTCCATGGCCGACGTGCTCGGCCTGTCTGACATGTGAAGCATGATCCGGAAAAGTGTGAAGCGATTTTCCGACAAGATCATGCTTGAACAACGAACGAAACGGAAAGCAGTCAATGAGCGAACGTCTTCTCGTGCTGGTGCGGCACGGCCAGAGCGAATGGAATCTGAAGAACCTGTTCACGGGCTGGAAGGATCCTGACCTCACCGAACTCGGCGTGAAGGAAGCCTCGGAAGCCGGCCGCAAGCTGAAGGCGCAGGGCCTCGTGTTCGACCTTGCCTACACCTCGGTGTTGACGCGCGCACAGCACACGCTCGATCTCATTCTCGGCGAGCTCGATCAGAAGGGCCTGCCGACGACGAAGAACCTCGCGCTGAACGAGCGCGACTATGGCGATCTCTCGGGCCTCAACAAGGACGACGCCCGCAAGAAATGGGGCGAGGACCAGGTGTTGATCTGGCGCCGCTCCTACGACGTGCCGCCGCCCGGCGGCGAAAGCCTGAAGGACACGCTCGCGCGCGCGCTGCCGTATTACGTGCAGGAGATCCTGCCCGGCGTGCTCAACGGCAAGCGCACTTTGGTTGCGGCTCACGGCAACTCCCTGCGCGCGCTGATCATGGTGCTGGAAAAGCTCTCGCCCGAAGGGATTTTGAAGCGCGAGCTCGCCACCGGCGTGCCGATCATCTACCGCCTCAATGCGGATTCGACGGTGGCCTCGAAGTTGGATCTGGCATCGTAACGTCAAGACTCAGTGTCGTCCCGGCGAAGGCCGGGACCCATAACCACAGCGAGAGGTTTTGCGAAGACTTGCTGTTATCGTGTCTTCGCGTGGGACTAGCACCACCCTCCAACGATAGACTACGCGGTATGGGTCCCGGCCTTCGCCGGGGCGACAATGTGAATCTACTGCATCCCCAGCTGCCCGGCCTCCCAGCCCAGCATCGCCTGCTTACGGGTGATGCCCCAGTGATAGCCGGTGAGCGTGCCGCTCTTGCCGAGCGCGCGATGACAGGGCACGACGAACGACACCGGGTTCTTGCCGACGGCAGCGCCGACGGCGCGTGAGGCTTTCGGGCTGTTGATGTTGCAGGCGATGTCCGAATAGGACACCGCGCGGCCCATCGGGATCTTCAGCAACGTCTCCCACACCCGGACCTCGAAATCGGTGCCGATCATCACCACGCGCAGCGGCTGGTCCGGCCGCCACAGTTTTGTGTCGAAGATGCGCTGCGCCAAGGGCGCGGTGCCTTCGTGATCCTCGACATAGGTTGCATTGCGCCATCGCCGCGTCATGTCGGCGAGCGCCACCTGTTCCTCACCGGGATCGGCGAAGGCGAGTCCCGACAATCCGCGATCGGTCGCGATCACGATCGCGGTGCCGAACGGCGAGTGATGGAAGCCGTAGCGCAGGATGAGCCCCGCGCCGCCGTTCTTCCATTCGCCCGGCGACATCGCCTCATGGGTGACGAAGAGATCGTGCAGCCGGCCCGGACCCGACAGACCGGAATCAAGCGCGGCGTCGAGGATGCTCGCGGAGTCCCTGAGCAAGCCCTTGGCGTGATCGAGCGTGAGCGCCTGCATAAAAGCCTTCGGCGTGATCGAGGCCCAGCGGCGGAACAGATGGTGCAGCTCGTCCGGCGTGACGCCGGCCGCATCCGCCATCGCCTCGATGGTCGGCTGTGCGCGCCAGTTTTCGGAGATGAAGGCGATCGCCCGGCGCACGGAATCATAGTCGCGCATCGCGGCGTTCTGGGTGCCCGGCCCGGCCAGGCGCTGGTCATGTATCGCGAGTGTCATCATGATTGGAAATGTAGGAGAGGGCGGGGTGCGAAACCACCCGATTTCCGATCCGCAAATCAGGCGATCGGATTGTAGGTCGGACCCCGCCGGGCGGCATTTAACGCCTCAACCAAGCCTTTGTAAAAACTTGCCTTTTCGTCCGGTCCCAGGAAGCGGGCGATCTGGATCTGGTGACCTCGCGAGATCAGATAGAGGTGCTCGATGCCAAAATCCTCGTCGATTTCCATGTCGAGACGGACCCAGAGCGGGTTGAAGGTCCACTCGACCACCTGGCCGTGCTGGCTGACGCGCCGCACGCGCAATTCAGATGGTGTGACCACGATCTCCTCGCTGGCCCGCGCCGCGCGGAAATTGGCTTTGAAGGCCCACCAGATCACCAGCACATCGAGGCCGAAGAAGCCGAACACCGGCCAAGCGCCCATCATCAGGAAGACGAGGCCGGTGACGAAGCTGACGGCGCTCAGGAACAGCATCACGGCGAGGAAGCCGGTGCGGTTCAGCGAGCGGTGCGGCGTCAGGCGCGCGGAAAAGATCTGAGGTTCGGCCTCGCTTCCGGATCGTTCGCGCTCAATTTCGTTGCCTGTGGTCATCGTCCCTCAGTATATCCCGATCATGGCGAAAATCACCCGCAAGCCGGTCCCGCGTAAAACGTCCGTGCCGAAGAAAAAGGCAAAGCCGGTCGCGGCCAAACCGAACGGACCCGCGAAGAAATCGCTTAAGGCCCTGAAGCCCTGGACGCCGCCCGAGGTCCACGAGGCCTTCAGCCGTTTCCGCAAGGCCAACCCGGAGCCGAAAGGCGAGCTCGAGCACGTCAATCCGTTCACGCTGCTGGTCGCCGTGGTGCTGTCGGCGCAGGCGACCGATGCTGGGGTCAACAAGGCGACGCGTGCGTTGTTTGCGATCGCCGACACGCCGCAGAAGATGCTCGACCTCGGCGAGGAACGCCTGCGCGAGTACATCAAGACCATCGGCCTCTACCGCACCAAGGCGAAGAACGTGATCGGGCTGTCGGCGAAGCTGCTCAGCGAGTTCGGCGGCGAGGTGCCGCGTACGCGCGCCGGCATCGAGTCGTTGCCGGGTGCCGGGCGCAAGACCGCCAATGTCGTGCTCAACATGGCCTTCGGCGAGCACACCATGGCGGTCGACACGCATGTCTTCCGCGTCGGCAACCGGACCGGCCTCGCGCCTGGCAAGACGCCACTGGAGGTCGAGCTCGGTCTCGAAAAGGTAATCCCCGCCGAGTTCATGCTGCATGCCCATCATTGGCTGATCCTGCATGGCCGCTATACTTGCCTCGCGCGCAAGCCGCGCTGCGAGGTATGCCTGATCAACGATCTCTGTAGGTGGCCGGAAAAGACGGTCTGACTGGCGTTCGGAAAAGTGGTTTGGAGTCTATCGTGAGTCAGCAGGAACAAATCCCGTCGTCGCCACCTGCTGCCACACCGGCGCCGCCACCGAAGCCAACGCAGCGGCCGGCGAGTTCGCTGTGGAGCCGGCTCGCGATTCCGCTGTTCGCGGTGATCGTCGCGCTCGGCTTCGTCGCGCTGGCAACGCAGCGCTTCGACGAATGGGTCGGCAATTCGGTGGTCCAGACCACCAACGACGCCTATGTGCGCGCCGAGCTGACGCGGCTCGCCAGTCGCGTCTCCGGCGAAGTGCTGAGCGTCGGGGTCACCGACTTCCAGCGCGTCAAGGCCGGCGATCTCCTGATCCAGATCGATCCTGCCGACTATCAGGCGCAAGTCGCGCAATCCGAAGCGGCGGTCGCCGCCGCGCAAGCCGTGCTCGACAATCTGGCCAACCAGATCGAGCTGCAATATGCGACGATCGCGCAGGCGCAAGCCGCGCGGCTCTCGGCCGAAGCCGTGGAGGTCGAGGCGCGGCAGGAGCAGGAGCGTCAGCAGTCCCTGTCGCAGACCGAATCCGGTACGCGGCAGCGGTTCGAGCAGGCGGTCGCAGGCTACGCCAAGGCGCAGGCCGACGTGCGCGCGAGCCGCGCGGTGATCGCGGCCCAGCAGCACCAGCTCGAAGTCCTGCAAGGCACCAGGAAACAGCGTGCCGCCGATCTCGAAGCGACCAAGGCAACACTGGCAAGTGCGAAGCTCAAGCTCGGCTACACCAAGATATCGGCGCCGTTCGACGGCGTCGTCGGCGAGCGGCAGGTCCAACCCGGCGACTACGTCAACATCGGCACCAACCTTATCAACGTCGTGCCGTTGCCGAAGGTCTACGTGATCGCGAACTACAAGGAGACCCAGCTTACCCACGTCGCACCGGGCCAGCCGGTCGAGATCACCGTCGACAGTTTCCCGCGTGAGAAGCTGCGCGGCCGGGTGGAGCGCATTGCGCCCGCAACCGGCGCGCAGGTCGCGCTGCTGCCGCCGGACAACGCAACAGGCAACTTCACCAAGGTCGTGCAGCGCATTCCCGTGCGCATCCAGTTCGACGACAACCAGCCGCTGCTGGCGCGGCTGGTGCCAGGCATGTCGGTCGTCACCAGCATCGACACCAAGGCCGGTAATGGCGGAAAATGACGATTCCAGCCGCGGACCGCTCTCGCGCGGCGGCGTCGCCCCGCAGCCGCTGTTTGCGGTGGCGGCAGTGCTGCTCGGCTCGTTCCTCGCCAATTTCGACAGCCGCCTGACCACGATTGGCTTGCCGGACCTGCGCGGCGCGTTCTCGCTTTCGTTCGACGAAGGCGCATGGCTCTCCACGGCGGGCATCGGCTCGCAGATCTTCATCGCGCCCGCGGTGGCCTGGCTTGCCACAGTATTCGGTCTGCGCCGCGTGCTGGGCATCCCCAGCCTCGTCTATGCCGCGGTCTCGCTGATCATCCCGTTCGTGCACGATTATCCGACATTGCTCGCGCTCAGCGTCGTGCATGGCCTCTTGCTGGGCACCTTCGTGCCTGCGACGCTGATGATCGTGTTCCGCAATTTGCCGATCCGCTGGTGGCTCCCGGCGATCTCGATCTATTCGATCCGCGTCGGCTTCGCGCTGGACACCTCGAGCTCGCTGGTCGGCTTCTATGTCGACCATCTCGGCTGGCAATGGCTGTACTGGCAGAGCGTCGTGATCGCGCCCCTGATGGGCCTGATGGTTTATTGGGGCACGCCGAACGAGCCGGTGAATCGCGCTTTGCTGCGCGAGGCCGATTGGGGCGGCATGCTGCTGCTCGGCGCCGGCGTCTCGATGATCTACGCCGGGCTCGACCAGGGCAACCGGCTGGACTGGTTGCGGTCGGGAACGGTGATGGCGTTGATCATTGCCGGCGCGGTGCTGGTCGCGGGCTTCCTCGTCAACGAGGCCCTGGTGCGACAGCCATGGGCGCATATCAACGTGCTGTTCTCGCGCAATATCGGCCTGGGGCTGGTCCTGATTCTGCTCTACACGCTGACCAGCCTCTCCAACGCGTCGCTGGTGCCGAATTTCCTCGCCACCATCGCCCTGCTCAGGCCGGAGCAGAGTGGCTTGCTGCTGCTTACCTACGGCGCGTTGCCGATGTTCGTGCTGGTGCCGCTTTCGATCTGGCTGCTGCGGCATTTCGATACGCGGACGGTGGTGGTCGTGGGATTTGCCTGCTTCGCCGCCGCCAATCTCTGGGGCACGCAGCTCAGCCATGAATGGGCGCGCGAGGATTTCGCCGGCATCGTGCTGCTCCAGGCCATCGGGCAGTCGCTGACCTTGCTGCCGCTGATCATCACACTGCTGTCCAATTCCGATCCGAGCCGTGCCACCTCGTTTGCCGCCTATATCCAGATCATGCGGCTCGGTGGCACCGAGATCGGCGTGGCGTTGATGGGGACGTGGCTGCGCGTCCGCGAGCAGATCCATTCCTTCTATCTCGGCCAGAATCTCGGCGTCGGTGACGTCGACGTGGTCCGCATGCTGAAACAGCTCGCCGACCATTTTGCGGCCCATGGTGCGGGCTCGGCCCAGGCACGCGCGGTCGGTACGCTCGCGGGCTTGGTTCAGCGCGAGGCCAATGTGCTCGCCTATATCGACGGCTTCTGGCTGTGCTTCTGGGTGGCGATGGCCGCGCTCGGCGTCGTCGCGCTGGTCACCCGTGCGCCGCCCGGCCCGTTCACGCCGGCGCCGTTCGGCTTCGCCAGGATGCTGTTGCGCAAATGCGGGCTGTCGCTGACATAGGTTCGGGATCCAGACGTAACCAAGGTCGGTGGTCCTCGATGCTGTCTGATCATGGCGTCGTTAGCCCACAAGCCTGACGGATGGCGATCTGAACCGGCGAGGGTGGCAACGCCGCGTCGAACTCGCCTGTTGGCAGCAGCGGTGGCTGTGCCATGAAACGCGGGCGCTTCCCCCGGTGAGGTTGCGCGGCGTGAACCAGGAATGGATGGCACAGATAAACGGTACCTGCCGCACCAAGTGCCAGTTCAACCTCGAAATCTTCCGTAGAAGCGTAACCGTTGGCAGAGATCTGCCCCAGCGTCGCCCCTGCATCGCCATGGGGCAGCAGCTCCCGGGCGATGGTGGTGTGCGAACCTTTCCGTATCTTCGTTGGCGCATCATCAGGACCTACGTCCGAGAACAGGAAGAGCATCAGCAATGCGCGTCCGCTGCTCCTCACATTAACGCGCCACTGCATGAAGTCCGGATTGCTGAAGCCAAAACTCATGTCTACATGCCAGCCATCATCACCCGGGGATTCCGGTGAGGGAAAGCGGATCGGAAAAGTCCCGAGCGCTTTGGGCACGATCCAGCGACGGTCACCCGCGAGTTGGTCATAGGCTTCGTGCAGGATCGGCGTGTTGGCGGCTTCAATGAATGGTGGCGAAGACTTCGATCCCACGCGAATGACCGGCCGGGTCCAGCTTTCGGGCTCATGTGGCGACAGACCAATATCCGCCCACAATTCCTCCCTGCATTGCTCCGCAAGCTGCGTGCTGAAGGCGTTCTCGATCTTGATGAAACCGTCGTCGATGAAGTCCCGGACCTGACAAGAGGTCACGCCGATGCGCTCGGTTTTGGGCATTGCACATTCTCCGTTCGGCCATCGCGTCAGCGCAGCCGTTGTGATCTGATTGGCGCGGTGCGCCGAAACGACTTGGTCGCTCAGATCAGCGGGAGGAATGTGGACGTGAAAATCATGCCGCGAACCTATACGGAGGCAAAGGGCAAAATCAAGATGCGGCGGACCGGAACGTTCCGACCAGGGCGCGTCGTATGATCGCGCCGCCAGGTTTGCTCGTCCGACCTGTGCTCTACCGCATCTGTCGCGCCGGCTCGATCAGCTCTGGCCGCGGGCCTGAGAGCCGCTTGTGCATGTGGACCATGAAGGCCATGGCGAAGATCGGCGTCGCCAGGTTCACGATCGGGATTGAGACGAAGGCTGCGATGAACAGGCCCGCGGTGAAGATGGTTGCGGCATTGTCGCGCCGCATCGCCTTGGCTTCTTCCGGCGAGCGAAACCGCATCGCCGCGAGCTCGAAATATTCGCGGCCGAGCAGCCAGGCGGTGGCGAGGAAGAAGACCAGGAAACCGGCGCCCGCGAAAAGCACCAGCGGCAAGGCGATCAGGTAGACCAGGATCGTCAGCAGCGCGGTCTTGACGCCCTCGTAGATCGCCTGGCTGAACGGCAGCGCGACGCCCGGCCGCTCGGCCGGATAGTGCTCGCGCTCGACGATGTCGGCGACGTCGTCCACGAACAGGCTCGCCACCACCGAGGTAATCGCGGGCATCAGGAACACAGCCCCGAACACGACGCCGAGGCCCGCGGCGATCGAAATGATCCAGGACAACACCTCGAGCGATGAGTGCCAGCCCGGACCGAGCAGGCCTTCCAGCCAGGCCTCGCCATAGGTCGCAAACCAGCTCAGGAGCCGCTGCAAGCCGATCGCCAGCACGATGATCAGCACCAGTGCGACGCCGATCGACCGCCACAGGATCGAGCGCATCGGCGGCGAAATCATTTGCGACAGCGCCTTGACGGCGGCATCCAGCATGGGAGTTCCTCTCACGACATCACCCGCGAGAGGTAGACACCCCGGGCCACTTCGGCAAGGGAGATCGGCGGCGCCGCTTATGGCCGGATTGACCGCTCGCATCAACGAAGCCACGATGAATTCGGCAAGACGGTTGCTTCAGACAGCACGCGGAACCAGCCGCGCAAAGGAACAGGCTTATATGGCGATGGAAGAATCGGCGGCCGGATTGCCGCTTGCAGGCGTCCGCGTCGTCGAGATGACCCACATGGTCATGGGCCCGACCTGCGGCATGATCCTGGCACAACTCGGAGCCGACGTGATCAAGGTCGAGCCGCCCGCGGGCGACAAGACCCGAAGCCTGGGGGGCATGGGCACCGCCTTCTTCCCGTTGTTCAACCGCGGCAAGCGCAGCGTGGTGCTGGATTTCGAGAAGCCTGAGGATCGCGACACCATGCACCGGCTGCTGGCGACGGCCGACGTGTTCCTTGAGAATTTTCGCGACGGCCAGCTTGAGAAGCAGGGGCTTGGCGCCGACGAACTGCGCCGCCGGCATCCAGAGCTGATCATCGCCGGCCACAAGGGTTTTCTCTCGGGTCCCTACGAGCACCGCCCCGCGCTCGACGAGGTCGTGCAGATGATGGCGGGCCTTGCCGCCATGACCGGCACCAGCGAAAAGCCGCAGCGCGTCGGCTCGTCCGCCAACGACATCATGGGCGGCATGTTCGGCGTGATCGCGATCCTCGCGGCGCTCTATCAGAAGCGCGGTGGAAAACGCGATGGCGCCGACATTCGCATCGGCCTGTTCGAGAACTGCCTGTTCCTGGTTGCCCAGCACATGGTCGAATACGAGATGACCGGCAACAAGCCGCGCTCGATGCCGGAGCGCGAGCATGCCTGGCCGATCTACGACATCTTCGAGACCGCCGGCGGCGAGCGCATCTTCATCGGCGTCGTCACTGAAGGCCATTGGCAGAGCTTTTGCCGCGAGTTCGGCCTGACTGAATTCCTCGATGATCCCGCCTTGCGCACCACGACCGATCGCATCCTGGCGCGCGGGCGGATCATTCCGCGCGCCGCCGGGATCATCAGGCAATGGGACGTGACAAAACTGTCGCAGAGGCTCGATGCGCTCAACATCTGCTTCTCGCCGATCAACCGTCCCGAGGATCTCTTCACCGACCCACATGTGCTGCGGCCGGGTGGGCTCGTCAACAATGTCACCGCCGACGGCAAGCCGTTCCGGGTGCCGGCGCTGCCGATCGAATGGAACGGCAGCCATATCGGCGAAGGCCTGAAGGTCGCGCCGCTCGGCGCCGACACTGCGGCCGTTCGCGCCGAGATCGACACCGAAAGCGAAGACGTCACGTCAAAAACAACAGGGAGGCGCGGATGAGCCGGATTCAGGGGATTTACCCCGCAGAGCGCGTCAGCCTGCGCGAAGTCGGCCTGCGCGACGGGCTCCAGCTCGTGAAGAAAATTCCGTCGACCGACGCCAAGCAGCGCTGGGTGCGCGAGGAATATGCCGCCGGCGTGCGGCATTTCGAGGTCGGCTCGTTCCTGCCGGCAAAGACGTTTCCGCAATTCGTCGATGTTCGTAATGTCGTCGCGACCGTCGCTTCATTGCCCGGCGCGCATGGCATCGCGCTTGCGCTCAACGAGCGCGGCGTCAACGAGGCGCTGGAATCCGGCGTCGGCGAGATCGCCTCGGTGGTCTCGGCAACGGAAGAGCACAGCCAGGCCAATGCGCACCGCTCGCGCGAGTCCGCGATCGCCAATCTGAAACGCCTGTGCGAGATGCGCGATGCCACCAGCCACAAGCCGCTCGTCAACGCGGCGATCTCGATGGCGCTGGGCTGCTCGATCACCGGGGCGGTTGACCCTGCGGAGGTGCTGCGGCTGGTCGACAAATGCCTGGAGGCTGGTGTCGATTTCGTCGGCATCGCCGACACCGTCGGTTATGCCGGGCCGAAGCAGGTGGCGGAGCTGACGCGCGCCGCCGTGAAGCTTGCAGGGTCAAAGCCGATCTGCATCCATCTCCACGACACCCGCGGCATGGGCATCGCGAACGCGGCCGCCGCGCTCGACGAAGGCGCGCGAATCCTCGACGGCTCGCTCGGCGGCCTCGGCGGCTGCCCCTTCGCGCCCGGTGCGACCGGCAATGTCGTGTTCGAGGATCTCGTGTTCCTGTGCGAGAGCAAGGGTTTTCCGACCGGCATCGATTTGGAGAAACTGATCACGGTGCGCAGGATCCTGCGCGAGGAGATGCCGAACGAAACGCTGTATGGCGGCATCGCGCGGGCCGGGTTGCCGGGTGGGAATGCGAAGGCAGCTTAAATCCGCAAGCGGAATGCTCTTCCCTTCTCTCCCACAAGGGGAGAGGGGAACGCACCGTCTATTCGGCAAATCTACTCATGCCGGTGCGCCTGCTTCCGCGCCTTCGCCTGCTTACCGTCCCCCGTCGGAATCATCACCACACGGCCATAACGCACGCCGCGTTCGGCGATGATGTGGTCGGCGAAATGTCTGACCTCGGAGGCGTCGCCGCGCAGTGCCGTCATCTCCATGCAATTGTTGTCGTCGAGATGGACGTGCAGCGTCGCCAGCGCGAGGTCGTGGTGACCATGGAATTCCTGCACCAGGCGTTTTGAGAGATCGCGGGCGGCGTGGTCGTAGACATAGACGAGACCGGCGACGCAGGGCCCGGCCTGTGCGGTGTCCTCGCTGCTCTGTTGCAAGCCGGCGCGCGCGAGATCGCGGATGATCTCGGAGCGGTTCTGGTAGCCGCGCGCTTCCGCCGCAGCGTCGATCTCTGCCAGCAGATCGTCTTCGATCGTGATCGTAATTCGCTGCATCAAGATGCTCCCTCCCAAGCTCGATGCCATTTTACACGGATTCCGCGACGCTCACAGCCGCGTTGCCCGCAGTCGCAGCGCGTTCCCGACCACGCTGACCGAGGACAGCGCCATCGCGGCCGCGGCGATGATCGGCGACAGCAGCACGCCGAAAGTTGGATAGAGGATGCCGGCCGCGATCGGAATGCCTGCGGCGTTGTAGATGAAGGCGAAGAACAGGTTTTGCCGGATGTTGCTCATCGTCGCCTGCGACAGTTTTCGCGCCCGCACGATGCCGGTGAGATCGCCCTTCAGCAGCGTGACGCCAGCGCTCTCCATCGCCACATCAGTGCCGGTGCCCATGGCGATGCCGACTTCGGCAGCGGCCAGCGCCGGCGCGTCGTTGACGCCGTCACCGGCCATCGCGACGCTGCGGCCGGCCTTCTGCAGCTTCGTCACCACCGCGCTCTTCTGGTCCGGCAGCACCTCGGCCTCGACATCGGCGATGCCGAGCCTGCGCGCCACGGCTTCCGCCGTGGTGCGGTTGTCGCCGGTCAGCATGATGACCTTGATGCCCTCGGCCGCCAGTGCCTTCAGCGCCTCCGGGGTCGAAGCCTTGACCGGATCGGCGATCGCGAACAGGCCGGCAAGCCGGCCGTCGACGGCCATGTTGATCACGGTCGCGCCATCGCCGCGCAGCCGTTCGGCCTCGCCATCGAGGGTTTTGGTGTCGACGCCGATCGACGTCAGATATCGGGCATTGCCGAGCACGATGGTTTTGCCATCGACCTTGCCGGTCGCGCCTTTGCCGGTCGGCGAATCGAATTGCTCGACCTGGCCCAGCGCGAGCTGCTTCTCCTTCGCCGCGCGCATGATCGCGTCGGCCAGAGGATGCTCGCTGGCGCGCTCGACGCTGGCGGCCATGCGGAGGACGTCGTCTTCCGCAAAGCCGGCCGCCGGCACGATCGCGACCACCTTCGGCTTGCCCTCGGTCAGCGTGCCGGTCTTGTCGACCACCAGCGTGTCGATCTTCTCCATCCGCTCCAGCGCCTCGGCGTTCTTGATCAGGACGCCTGCTTGCGCGCCGCGGCCGACGCCGACCATGATCGACATCGGGGTCGCCAGGCCAAGCGCGCAGGGGCAGGCGATGATCAGCACGCTGACGGCGGCGACGAGGCCGAAGGCCAGCCGCGGCTCCGGCCCGAACCAGGCCCAGGCCGCGAAGGCAGCGACCGCGACCGCAATCACCATCGGCACGAACCAGCCCGCGACCTGGTCGGCGAGACGCTGGATCGGCGCGCGCGAGCGCTGCGCGTCCGCGACCATCTGCACGATCTGCGACAGCAGCGTCTCACGGCCTACCTTGTCGGCGCGCATGATGAAGCTGCCGGACTGGTTGAGCGTGCCGGCGATCACCTTCGCGCCGGTCTCCTTGGTGACCGGCATGGATTCGCCTGTGACGAGCGACTCGTCGAGCGAGGAACGGCCTTCCAGAATGACGCCGTCGACCGGCACTTTCTCGCCCGGACGCACGCGCAGGCGGTCACCGGCATGAAGTGCGTCGATCTCGACCTCGTGCTCGCTGCCGTCAGCATCGACGCGGCGCGCGGTCTTCGGGGCGAGCTGCAGCAGCGCCTTGATCGCACCCGAGGTCGCGTCGCGTGCGCGCAGCTCCAGCACCTGCCCTAGCAGCACCAGCACGGTGATGACCGCCGCGGCCTCAAAATAAACCGCGACCGCGCCTTCATGGCCGCGGAAGGTGGCCGGAAAAATCTGCGGCGCGATGGTGCCGATCAGGCTGTAGACATAGGCAACGCCCGTGCCCATCGCGATCAGCGTGAACATGTTGAGGTTGCGCGTCAGCAGCGACTGCCAGCCGCGGAGGAAGAACGGCCAGCCGGCCCACAGCACCACAGGCGTGGCGAAGACGAGCTGGATCCAGTTCGACAGCGTCGCATCGATCCAGTTGTGCGGGCCCGCGAGATGGCCGCCCATCTCCAGCACCACTGCCGGCAAAGCCAGCGCGCCGCCGATCCAGAACCGCCGCGTCATGTCGGCAAGCTCGGGATTGGGGCCGGTCTCCAGGCTCGCCACTTCCGGCTCCAGCGCCATGCCGCAGATCGGACAGCTTCCGGGCCCGGCCTGGCGGATCTGCGGATGCATCGGGCAGGTGTAGATCGTGCCCGCCGGCATCTCGGGCTCGGGCGTCTTGTCCTTGGCGAGGTACTTTGCGGGATCCTCGGCGAATTTGGTGCGGCAGCCGGCCGAGCAGAAATGGAAGGTCGCGCCCTGATGGTCGAACCGGTGCTTGGACGTCGCGGGATCGACGGTCATGCCGCAGACGGGATCGCGGACTTTTGCCGCGGCGCCGTGGTCATGCGCGTGATCGCCGCGCGCGCCGCAGCAGGAGGCAGCGGCGGGCTTGTCGACCGAGGCAACTTTACTGGAACAGCCGCATCCGGAATGTGTTTCCGGCTTGTGATGGTGCTCGTGTTCGGCGTCGTTCATTGCCACGCTCCGGCCTTGCAAGTTATACCCTGGGGGGGTATATAGTCCGCATGCGCAAGGACATCAAGGCATCCGTCGGAAAACGTCTCGGCCGGATCGAGGGGCAGGTTCGCGGCCTCTCGAAAATGGTCGAGGAAGACCGCTATTGCATCGACATCGTCACGCAGATCTCGGCGGTGCGCGCCGCGCTGCGCCGGGTAGAGGAAGAGGTTTTGAAAGATCACGTCGCCCATTGCGTCGAGCATGCGATCGCGAGCGGCGACAAGGCCGATCAGCGCGAGAAGATCGCAGAGCTGATGGCGGTGATTGGGCGGGCGGAGCGGTAGGTCGCCGTCATTGCGAGGAGCGCTTCGCTGCGCTCGCAATGACGATGTTGGAGGGACGGCTAAGCCGCCATCTCCAACGCGTGTCCCTGCGCGCGGTACTTTGCGAGATCGTTCAGCAGCACAAAATGCTCGGAGAAGGCAACGCTCATCTCCGCAGCCGCCTCACGCATCACTTCTTCAGCCGAAACCGGCGCCTCTTCGTCAAACGCTTCAGGAACGAGCGGCGGCGCACTGAACGTTTCTGGAAACACACCGAAGGTGCCGGCTACCTCCTCGAGCGGCTTCTGCTTGTCGGCCCAGTGCAAGGCGGTGTAGTCGAAGCCGTGCACGATGGTGGGTTTGACGACTTCGAAATAGGGCGAGATGTCGAAGTCGCGGGGCATGTAGAGCGAGGAATCGCGGATGTGCAGGATCTCGCGGCGAGCAGCACGGCTGCCGGCCTTGGTGATCTTCGGCAGGATCGGATAGCGCACGGCGTCGAACGCCTGCGCGATTAGCGCCGAGCAGATGATCTTGGTGGGATCGCCCGAGCCGATCGAGATCATGCGGCGCCGCCAGCGCTGCGGGATCGGCAGCGGAAACAGAAAGCGCATCAGGTCGACGATGTTCTTGGTGTCGTAGCCGAAGCCGATGCGGTTGATCGCATAGCGGCAGACCGTGGTGCGGTCCTCATAGGACAGCCCGACCGGGCGGCAGACGCGGGTGTGATAGGGGAAATATTTCGATAGCGGCGCGGAGGTGACGCCTTCGCCGATATTGGCCTCGATCAGCACGTGCGGCTCGCCGTCGGGCTCTTCCGCGCCCTCGATCGGGCCGACATAGAGGGCGCCGTGGGACCAGGTCGACTGCGTCAGATATTTGATGATGCCCGAGATGCGGTTGTTGCCCTCGACCAGCAGCACGTCACCCGGCTCGATGACGCCGCGCAGATGCTCGGGGTCGCTCGGCGTGAACGGCTCATAGCCCGGCACCTCCTTCGAGAGGTACGCGGCAATCAGCTTGCCGACTGAATCAAGGACCGTCCCCATTTCAAAACTCCCCCACGGCCTTTTCCGGCCGTCTTTTTCTCTTCTCTACCATGGTCTGAACGTGTTGCAATTCGGTTCATCGCTCTGTGACATCAAGCACGATTGATTCACCATGATGGTTGCCGCGCAACATCAGATACGGCAAGGTTCGCTAGCTGTTCCCGTTTGCTGCAAGTCTCCGGAAACCATGCCATGACAATCACGCGCCGCAGGTTCCTATCGGCATCGGCGGGCCTTGCCGCGATGCCGGTCCTGCGCGCAACCGCCGCGACCCTGCCGCGCGAGGCTGACATCGTCGTGATCGGTGCGGGTGCGGCCGGAATTGCCGCGGCGCGGCGCATCATGGCGGCCAATCGCAAGGTCGTGGTGGTGGAAGCTGCATCGCAGATCGGCGGCCGCTGCATCACGGATACGACCACCTTCGACACGCCGTTCGATCGCGGCGCGCGCTGGATGCACAATCCCGACACCAATCCGATGATCCGGCTGGCGCGCAGCGCCGGGCTCGACGTTCTGCCGGCGCCGTCAGGCCAGAAGATGCGCATCGGTCGCCGCAACGCACGCGCCGGCGAGACCGAGGAATTCCTGGCGGCGCTGGTGCGCGCCAACCGCGCCATCGACGAGGCCGCGCGCGGCAAGCTTGATACCGCCTGCGCCTCGGTGCTGCCGAAGGACCTCGGCGATTGGGCCGGCGCGGCCGAGTTCATGCTGGGCGCGAGCTTCGCCGGCAAGGACCTGAAGGAGTTGTCTGCGATCGACAAGGCGCGGGCACAGGATCGCAACGCCGCGATCGCCTGCCGCCAGGGCCTTGGGACCCTGATCACCAAACTCGGTGAGCAGGCGCCGGTCGCGCTGTCGACGCCGGCGAGTCGGATCGTCTGGAGCAATCGCGACGTCAGCGTGGAGACACAGGCCGGCAGGATCGCCGCACGCGCCGCCATCATCACGGTCTCGACCAATGTGCTGATTTCGGGCGCGATCAAGTTTGGGCCTGACATTCCAAAGCGCACGCTCGATGCCGCCTCGAAGCTCACGCTCGGCAGCTACGATCACATCGTGCTGCAGCTACCGGGCAATCCGCTCGGCCTGTCGCGCGACGACATCCTGATCGAGCAGAGCAATTCGACGCGCACGGCGCTGATGTTCGCCAATATCGGCGGTTCCTCGCTATGTTCGATCGACGTCGGTGGCTCGTTCGGCCGCGATCTCACCCAGCAAGGCGAGAAGGCGATGACGGCCTTCGCCAGGGAATGGATCACGAAGCTGTTCGGCAGCGAGGTCGCCGCCGCCGTGCAGAAAGCCAGCGTGACGCGCTGGAACGCCTCGCCGTTCGTGATGGGTGCGATGTCGGCGGCCTCGCCCGGCGGTCAGCTCTCGCGAAGAATCCTTGCCGAGCCGATCGGCAACATGTTCCTCGCCGGCGAAGCCACGCACGAGACGCTGTGGGGCACCGTCGACGGCGCCTGGGAAAGCGGCGAGCGGGCCGCGGACGCGGCCTTGCGCAAGATCGGCGCGCTCAAGGACGAGCCGGTCGATGTCCCGACGCAGTCGACGAAGAAGCGGCGGGCGCCGCAGTCGCAGAGGAATTGATTAGTCGTCGTCCTGGACAAGCGCAGCGAAGCGAAGCGTAGATCCAGGACCCATTACCCTAGGGATTGGTTTGGCGGAGATTCTTGGTCACCTGCTCGCGCTACAAACGCTGACCGGAGTAATGGGTCCTGGCTTTCGCCAGGACGACAATGGATTGCTTACCGCAAAATTCCATCGAGCGCCGGCAGTCCCGCAATCACGGCCACCGCGATCAGCGCGTAGCAAATCGCGCGAAACACTTTCTCGCTGGCGCGGCCGAACAGCGACGCGCCAAAGGCGACGCCGATCGCATAGACCGGCCCGACGATGAGCGAGAGCACGAGCGATTCGCGGCTGATCAGGCCGGTGGTCGCGTAACTGATCATCGAGAAGAAGTCCGACGCGCCGAAAAACAGCAGGATGTTGGCGCGCGCGACGATCGGGGCGATGGGACGGCCGAGCCAGTAGCCGACGATCGGCGGGCCTCCGGTCTGGGCGAGGCCGCTGCAGAAGCCGGAGAGGCTGCCGATGCCGACCGAAAGCCAAGCGTGGTCCTTGCCGCGATAGCGCCAGCCCGACAGCAACAGAAGCAGCAGCGCGGCGACGAAGCAGGAGATGATCCATCTCGTCGTGACGGGTTCGAGCACGCTGAGGAAATAGGTGCCGACGGGGACGCCGACCAGCGCGCCCAGCACGATCACGGCGGTGGCCTTGCGGTCGGCCTTGCGCCAGGCGTCGGGCAGCAGCGGCGCGGCCGCGACGAAGTCGATCACGAGGAGCAGTGCGGCAACCAGACGCGGCGCCGCGATGCTGCTCGCCAGCGGCATGAAGATCAGGGCCGAGCCGAAGCCCGAGAAGCCGCGCGCGGTGCCTGAAACGAAAGCGACGGCGCAGAGCGCCATCGCAACGGTGAGGCTGACGTCCTTTGGAAGAAAGTCAGTGAGACTCATGCTCTAGATTTCTCGAGCATGATCATGCTCTCAAAGTGCCGCCGGTCTTCTTCGTCACCTCCGCCACGATCTTCGCGGCGACGGCCTCGATCTCCTGGTCGGTCAGGGTCTTTTCGCGCGGCTGGATCGTTACCGCGATGGCGATCGACTTTTTGCCATCGTCGATGCCCTTGCCTTCGTAGACGTCGAACACGTTCACGGCGGTGATCAGCTTCTTGTCGACGCCCTGAGCCGCGCGCACGATATCGCCGCTCTTCACGGTGCGATCGACGATGAAGGCGAAATCGCGTGAGACCGGCTGGAATGCCGACAGCTCGATCACGGGCTTGGCACGGGTCGGCTTCTTCTTCGCCTCGGGGATGCGGTCGAGGATCACCTCGAATACCATCAGCGGGCCGCCGGCACCGAGCGCCTCGAGTGCGCGCGGATGCATCTCCCCGAAATAACCCAGCACGTTCTGCGGCCCGATCTGGATCGTACCGGATCGCCCGGGATGCAGCCAGGACGGGCCGCCCGCGACGATCTGAAGGGCCTGCATCGGTGCCCCTGCGGCGGCGAGCACCGCGAGCGCATCGGCCTTGGCGTCGAACAAGTCAGCCTGCGCCGAACCCGACCAGTGTCGTCCCAGACCTTGCGACGACGCAAAGCCGCGGCGGACGCCGCTTGCCGCCATGAACTGATCCTGCGGGCGATCGCCCTTGAACACCTGCCCGACCTCGAACAGCGCGACATCGCCAAAGCCGCGATCGGCATTGGCCTGCGCCGCCGCGATCAGGCCCGCCAAAAGGGTCGGGCGCATGTCGGACAAATCCGATGCGATCGGGTTGGCGACCTCGAGTTCGCGCTGGCCGCCGCCGAACAGCTTTGCGGCGGACTTGGTGATGAAGGACCAGGTCACCGCTTCGATGATGCCGCGGCTCGCCAGCGCGCGCCTGGCGCGGCGGGTGCGGAGCTGGAGCGGGGTCAGCACGGGTTTGCGTGCGTCCTCGCCGCGCTCGAACGGCGTCATCGGCACCTTGTCGACGCCGTGGATGCGGACGACTTCCTCGACGATGTCGGCCTTGCCGTGCACGTCGGTGCGCCACGACGGCACCGCGACCTTCACGACCGGGCCCGGGCCCGCCATCATGAAGCCGAGATGGGTCAGGATGCGCTTCATCTCCGGCATCGGCACTTCGATGCCCGAGAGCCGCTTGACCTCGGTGACCGGGAAATCGATCACGCGGTCGTCGCCGAAGGTCTTGCCGACAACGACGTTCTCGGACGGCGTGCCGCCGCACATCTCCATCACCAGTTTCGTCGCGAGCTCCAGCCCCGGCACCATGAAGGCCGGATCTACACCGCGCTCGAAACGATAACGCGCGTCCGAATTGATGCCGAGCTTGCGGCCGGTCTGGGCGATGTTGATCTCGTTCCACAGCGCCGATTCGATCAGCACGTCGGTGGTGGTCTCGTCGCAGCCCGAGGCCTCGCCGCCCATGATGCCGGCGAGCGATTCGACGCCGTGCTCGTCCGCGATCACGCAAATCGCGGGATCGAGATTGTAGCTGCGGCCGTCGAGCGCGAGCAGCGTCTCGCCGTCACGGGCGCGGCGCACCACGAGATTGCCCTTCACTTTCTTCGCGTCGAACACGTGCAGCGGTCGTGCGCGGTCGTAAGTCAAGAAGTTGGTGATGTCGACCAGCGCGTTGATCGGACGCAGGCCGATCGCGGTCAGCCGCTTCTGCAGCCATTCCGGCGACGGTCCGTTCTTCACGCCACGCACGAGACGAAGCGCAAAACCCGGGCACAGCGTCGCGTCCTCGACCGTGACCTTCACCGGGCACGGGAATTCGCCCTTGATCGGCTTGATGGTGGGATCTTTGAATTTGCCCATGTCGGCGGCGGCAAGATCGCGCGCGATACCATGCACGCCGGTGCAGTCCTGCCGGTTCGGCGTCAGATTGATCTCGACCACGGGATCGCCGAGGCCGGCCCATGCGGCGTAAGCAGCGCCGATCGGCGCATCCGCGGGCAATTCCATGATGCCGTCATGGTCGTTGGAAATCTGCAATTCAGCCGCCGAGCACAGCATGCCGCGGCTCTCAACGCCGCGGATGGTGCCGACCCCGAGCGTGATGTCCTTGCCGGGAATGTAGGTGCCGGGCGGCGAAAACACGCTGACGAGACCCGTCCGCGCATTCGGCGCGCCGCACACCACCTGCACGGGCGCTCCACCGTCGCCGGTGTCGACCATGCACACGCGCAGCCGATCCGCATTCGGATGCTGCTCGGCGGATATCACCTTCGCGATGGTGAAGGGCTTCAGCGCCTTCGCCTTGTCCTCGATGTTCTCGACCTCGAGCCCGATCATGGTGAGCTTCTCGGCGAGCTTGTCCAAGGGCTCGTCGGTGTCGAGATGTTCCTTCAGCCAGGAGAGGGTGAATTTCACGAGCTCAGCCCTCCCGCGAGCGTCGGTACTTCGAGCGGCTTGAAGCCGTAATGGGACAGCCAGCGGACGTCGCTGTCGAACAGCTGGCGCAAATCGGCGATGCCGTATTTCAGCATGGCGATGCGGTCGATGCCCATACCCCAGGCGAAGCCCTGGTACTCGTCGGGATCGATGCCGCAGGCGCGCAGCACGTTCGGATGCACCATGCCGCAGCCGAGAATCTCGAGCCAGTCCTCGCCCTCGCCGAAGCGGATCTCGCCCTTGTCGCGGCGGCACTGGATGTCGACTTCCAGCGACGGTTCGGTGAACGGGAAGAACGAGGGCCGGAAGCGCATGTTGATGTGATCGACCTCGAAGAACGCCTTGCAGAACTCGTGCAGGATCCATTTGAGGTGGCCGAGATGGGAGTGCTTGTCGATGACGAGGCCTTCGACCTGGTGGAATTGCGGCGTGTGGGTCGCATCGGAATCGATGCGATAGGTGCGGCCCGGGCAGATCACGCGGATCGGCGGCTTCTGGCTCAGCATGGTGCGCACCTGCACCGGCGAGGTGTGGGTGCGCAACAGCATGCGGGAGCCGTCCTCCTTCGGATGGAAGAAGAAGGTGTCGTGCATCTCGCGCGCGGGATGGCCTTCCGGAAAATTCAGCTTGGTGAAGTTGTAATCGTCGGTCTCGATATCCGGGCCTTCGGCGACCGAGAATCCCATGTCGGCAAAGATCGTGGTCAGCTCGTCCCAGACTTGGCTCAGCGGATGGATGCGGCCGGCCTCGGCCGGCGCATCGCGCAACGGCAGGGTGACGTCGATGGTTTCCGACGCAAGCCGCGCGTCGAGCGCCGCCGATTTCAAGACGTCGCGCCGCGCGGCGAGCGCTTCGGTGACCTTGTCCTTGGCCTGGTTGATCGCAGCGCCCTGGGTCTTGCGCTCGTCCGGCGACATTTTTCCGAGCGTGGCAAGCAGCGCCGAGATCGAGCCCTTCTTGCCGAGGGCCGCGACACGCACCGCTTCGAGGGCGGCCTCGTCGCCGGCGGCGGCGATCTGGTCGAGGATGGATGTTTCGAGCGTTGCGAGGTCGGACACGGTCAAATCCCTGCTGCCAAATTCGGCTGGGTTGTCGCCGCCCGAAGGCCGTAACGTCAAGCGAAAAGCCGGTCATTCGGGCTGACGAGCGGCTGGGTTGAACCTCGCGCGGGAGGCTGGCACCAAGGGGGATACGAGGAGGCTTTCGCGATGCTCTCAAGATCCGGTCTGGCTGCTCTCGCCGTCGTTCTCTTGGTCGCGAGCACCCCGGCGCGCGCCATGGTCTGCATGGAGAAATCCATGACGCTGGACGAGGTCGTCGACACCATCGGTGCCCAGAAGGGCTGCGAAAGTGCGATGAAGGTGTTTCAGGATTGCCAATTGACCGCGAGCGGCGATGTCCAGCTCGGCGCCGCCGTCGAGAAGAAATGCGAGGCGGACTTCATGCCCGGCCTCAACATTGCGCGGAAACGGGCTTACCAACGCGAGATGCGCGTGTGCGACCGGAAGTACCGGAATAAATCCGGCACCATGTATCTGTCGTTCACAGCATTCTGCCGGGCGGAGATCGCCCAGCGCTACTCGCAACGCGCGCTGAAAGCCGGCGGAGCCGGCCGTTAGCGCGGGCGTGCTCAGGCCGCCAGAGCGGCTTTGGCCTTCTCGGCGATCGCCTGGAACGACGCGGGCTCGTTGATCGCGAGATCCGACAGCACCTTGCGGTCCACGGTGATCCCGGACTTGGCCATGCCGTCGATAAAGCGGCTGTAGGTCAGGCCGAACGGACGCACGGCAGCGTTGATGCGCTGGATCCAGAGCGCGCGGAACGTCCGCTTCTTGCGCTTGCGATCACGGAAGGCATACACGAGAGCCTTCTCGACCGCCGGCTTGGCGGTGCGGATCGTGTTCTTGCGGCGGCCGCGGAAACCCTTGGCGGCCTTGTAGACTTTCTTGTGCTTGGCGTGGGCGGTCACACCGCGTTTGACGCGAGCCATGACAAATATCCTTCGAAAGATGACTTGATGTTCGGATCGCCGCGAAAGCTGCGGCGCGGGTGGCAATGATCGTGGACGCGATCAGGCGTTCGGCAAGAAGTACTTCTTGACGTTGTCGCCGTCGGTCTTGAACAGCACGGCGGTGCCGCGCAGCTGCCGGATCTGCTTCTTCGTCCGCTTGATCATGCCGTGACGCTTGCTGCGATGAGCGAACATCACTTTGCCGGTGGCAGTCACCTTGAAGCGCTTTTTAGCGCCCGATTTGGTCTTCAGCTTGGGCATTTGGCTCTCCTAATGGCCATAGAAATCCGCCCGCGAAGGCGGCTGGCCGTCAAAATGCTCGTTAGAGCGTTGATTGTGCTCAGGTTTTACGAACAAGCGCGAAACCCGCACGGACACCGCCACGGCAGCCCTTAATCAGCCGGGCAATGAAGGCTGGGCTTATGACAGAGGACGGGCGAATTGGCAACGATGAACCGGTGGAACCTAGCCGCCGACTATCCGGAATTGCTAACCTCATGTCCGAGCCGTGTCGCCCGGAGCAGGATTAAAATGCCCTATTTTTCCCAATCGCTTCCGTCTTTGACGGATGTCGCTCGTCCGCGCCGCCTGGCGCTGTTGGCTGTGCTCGCCATGGCTGCGTTTCCGTCGACTGCCGATGCTCGCATCCGCGGCTATGACGGCGTCTGGAACGTCACCTTCGCCACCACCCGCGGCAATTGCAGCTCCGGCTACAGCGTTCCCTTCACCGTCGCCGGCAGTCGGGTGTCGTCCGCCGGCGGTGGCCGGGTCTCCGGCAAGGTCAATCGCAGCGGTGGCGTCGCGGTCGAGGTTTCGGTCGGGGCGTCCCATGCCAGCGGCGGCGGCCGGCTCGCCGGCGCGGCCGGGACCGGCTCCTGGCACGGCATCATCTCCGGCGACCGCTGCAGCGGCATCTGGCAGGCGACAAGGACGTAATTCGAGCGAGCCATCTCCGCGATGGAGGTGCGCTCCCTCTCCCGCAAGCCGGAGAGGTCGCAGCGGTGCTCGCGGCTCGAATATCCGACAAAAAACAAAACGGCCCGCCGGAGATCCGGACGGACCGTTGAATTCTTCAGCCTAAAGAACCGGCGTCAGCGCGGCGCCAGAACCATGACGACCTGACGGCCCTCGAACCGCGCGTCCTGCTCCACCTTGGCGAGCTCGGCGACGTCGGTCTTGATCTTGTCGAGCAGCTTGGTGCCGATCTCCTGGTGCGCCATTTCGCGGCCGCGATAGCGCAGGGTGATCTTGACCTTGTCGCCTTCTTCGAAGAACCGCTGCATGGCGCGCATCTTCACTTCGTAATCGTGGTCGTCGATCATCGGGCGGAGCTTGATCTCCTTGATCTCGACGATCTTCTGCCGCTTGCGGGCTTCAGTGGCTTTTTTCTGCGCGGCGTACTTGTACTTCCCGTAGTCCATGATCTTGCAGACGGGAGGGCTGACGTTCGGCGAGATCTCGACCAGATCCATGCCGGCTTCCTGGGCCAAGCGGATAGCCGCAACGGTCTCGATGGTGCCCTTGTTGTCACCGGTCTGATCGATCAGCTGGATCTGCGCATTGCGAATATCGTCATTGATGCGCGGCCCGTCTTTGGCGGCAGTGGGCGGGGCTTTATTTGGACGGCGAATGGGTGGTTCTCCAAAGTTATGAAAAGAGGCGGCTATTTTGCAGGAAGATACGGTTGCCGGCAAGCAATCGCTCGTGCGGCGGTCGAAAAAGCCTCAAATGCGAGGCATTTTGGCCACGGCGGGGCACGCAGAGGGACATAGACACCTTGCTTCTGTTCCGCAAGCGTCCCAAAGGGCCAATGACGACGTCCAGCTGCGCTGCGGAGCACGTCCGGACAGCTCAAACCGCACAGCCAGAGTAAACGTTCCATGAATCACCCAATTCCCGATGCCGTGCTCGACTTCATCGATGTGGGCGAAGGCCCCTCCGCACGCCGGATCGCGGTGCGCCGCCGCGCGGCCCAAAAATCTGGTCAAGAATCTGGTCCAGAACCTGGTCAAGGACCGGGACTGGTCTGGCTCGGCGGGTTCAAATCGGACATGCGGGGCAGCAAGGCCGTGGCGCTGGACGAATGGGCCCGGGACCACGGCCGCGCCGTGGTCCGTTTCGATTATTCCGGCCACGGCGAATCCGGCGGCGATTTCGCCGACGGAACCATCGGGCGCTGGCTCGAGGAAAGCGTCGCGGTGTTCGAGCGATTCTGCGACGGCCCGCAAGTCCTGATCGGCTCGTCGATGGGCGGCTGGATGGCGCTGCTGCTCGCGCGCGAGATCAAAAAGCGTTCTGGCAAGGCCTCGCTGGCGGGCCTGGTGCTGATCGCGCCGGCGCCGGACTTCACCGAGGAGCTGATGTGGAAGAATTTTCCGGCCGCGGTGAAGAAAGAAATCGAGACCAAAGGCGTCTGGCTGAGACCATCGGATTATGGCGACGGCTCGCCCCATCCGATCACGCGAAATCTGATCGAGGAGGGGCGCAACCACCTCGTGCTCGGCAGCGCCATCGATCTCGGCTGTCCCGTCCGCATCCTGCAAGGTGCGCAGGATCCTGACGTGCCCTGGCAGCACGCGTTCGCGCTGACCCATCGCCTGCCGGCCGACGACGTCGTGCTGACCATGATCCAGGACGGCGATCACCGCCTCTCGCGCCCGCAGGACATCGCCCGCATTCTTGCCGCCGTGGCCGAGATCGGGTGAAATCGCCACCTAGCACTCGGTGTCATCGCCCGACTTGATCGGGCGATCCAGTATTCCAGAGGCGCTCGTGCTCAAGCCGAGAAGCCGCGGCGTACTGGATGCCCCGGTCAAGCCGGGACATGACTGAGAATGGGAGGGGAGAATCGCCGATGACCACCACCGCCATGCTGCGCGCGTTCTGCGACGCCGTCGAACAACGCAACGGAAAAGCGTTCGCTGATCTCTTCACCGAGGACGGCGTCTATCACGACGTGTTCTACGGCGCCTTCGCCGGCCGCGAGAAGATCGCCGCGATGATCGACGACTGGTTCTATCGCACGGCGACCGACTTCCGCTGGGACATGCACGACCCGGTGTCGAACGGCACCACGCTCTATACGCGCTACACGTTCAGCTACCGCTCCACCTTGCCGGAGACGAATGGCGCGCGGGCGATGTTCGAGGGCGTGGCGATCATGACGCTTCGCGACGGTAGGATCGTCAGCTATCACGAGGTCGCCAACACGGCGCCGGCGTTTGTCGATCTGAAGTTTGCGCCGGAACGGATTGCGAAGATCGTCGCTAGGCAAGGCGCGGAGCTCAAGGCGCGGCCTGAGATGAAGCGGCATCTCGCCTAGCCGTCGTTCTTGCGCACCTACCGCTTCGACGGATTTACCATCGGCTTGCGCTGCGCCAGCGCGGCGACCGTGGCGGTGCCGATCGGGCCCTGCTCGTCATAGAGCCAGCATTCGCCGATCGCGACACCGTCGGTGGCCTGGTGGTTCACCACCTCGAAGCCGATCCAGCTCGTCACCGGCGGGCGGTGCAGATAGATTGTGACGTCGCTGTTGATGTAGCCGAGCCCCTTGTCACCGGCGTTCGCGAACGGACTGGCGAAGTCGGCGCCGGTGGCGACATGGACGAACGGCGTCATCGGCACGCCCGCGACCAGCTCGCGCACCTCGCTCATCCAGAGCTTTCGTGGCCCGAGCGAGCCCATCTGGCCGACGATCGGTCGCGTGGTCCATTTGCCGTTCATGCCGAGCCTGGGATCGGTCGGCTTGGGAATGTCGGCCGGCTTCGGCGCGTCCCAGTTCGGCGGCGACCAGACATTGCCGTCCGGATTCTGCGTTCGACGCAACAGCTGGCACGAGGCGCGCGCCATGCCGACGCCGCCGGAAAAGAACTCCGCTTCCACGACGCGGATGCGCATCCCGTCGCGCACCAGCCGTGTCGTCACCTCGATCGGCTTGTCGATGGTCGGCAGCCGAAACATATCCACGGTCAGCCGCGCCGGCACGAATTCGGGGCCGGAATGGCGCTCCTCGATGGCGAAGCCGAGAAGGCCGACGATGACGCGTCCGTGCAGCGATTTCGGATCCCACGGGCCGTTGGCGACTTCCGTCGGGTGGAATGTGTCGCCGTCGCGGGTGAAGAAAGGCATGTTTGTCATGATGCGCGAGCTTGAAGGAACGTGTGGGGAAATCAAGGGTGGCGAGAGCGTGCCTGCTCGCCACAACAACAGGTGTCATCGCCCGGCTTGACCGGGCGATCCAGTACTCCGAGCTGGCAGTGATTGAATCGATGGGCTGCGGCGTACTGGATGCCCCGCTTTCGCGGAGCATGACAGCGGAGGATTAGGGGGCGGTGCGCCACTCCTCACGCACGCTTTCGTCGCTCTCGCCAGCAATCGCATTCGTCCTGATCGCCTCGAACTCATCCCGTGGCATCAACTGCCCCAGCGCCCACACCGCAGCCCCGCGCACCAGCGTGCTCTCATCGCCCAGCAATCGCCGCGCCTCGTCCGCCAGTGCCGCATCGCCGGAGTTGCCGATCGCGATCAGCACGTTGCGCAAAAAGCGGTCGCGGCCGATGCGCTTCACCGGAGACTTCGTGAACAGCGCACGGAACGACGCGTCGTCGAGCCGCGCGAGCTCGGCGAGACCTGGCGCGCGCAAAGCGTCACGTGCGGCGAGCTTGGCCTCACGGCCCTCCTGCGCGAACTTGTTCCAGGGACAGGCGGCGAGGCAATCGTCGCAGCCATAGATGCGGTTGCCGATGCTTTTACGAAATTCGCGCGGGATCGGTCCCTTGTTCTCGATGGTGAGATAGGAGATGCATCGCCGCGCATCGAGCTTGTAGGGCGCAGGGAAGGCCGCGGTCGGGCAGATGTCGAGGCACGCCCGGCACGAGCCGCAATGATCGATCTCGGCGTCGTCGCGCGGCAGTTCCAGCGTGGTGTAGATCGCGCCGAGAAACAGCCATGAGCCGAATTCGCGCGAGACCAGATTGGTATGCTTGCCCTGCCAGCCCAGACGCGCGGCTTGCGCCAAGGGTTTCTCCATCACGGCCGCGGTGTCGACGAACACTTTCACTTCGCAAGGCGTCACCTCACGAGTTGCGGTCGCGACCAGCCATCGCGCCAGTGCCTTCAGGCGCTTCTTGATGAGGTCGTGATAGTCGTCGCCTTGCGCATAGACCGAGATCGCCGCGCGCGTGCGCTGTTGCAGGATCGCGAGCGGATCCTGATCGGGGCCGTAATTGACGCCGAGCATGATGACGCTACGCACGTCCTGCCACAGCCCGCGCGGATCGACCCGGCGCTCCGGCTGCGCGGCGAGCCAGTCCATGTCGCCATGGCCGCCGGATGCGATGAATTCGAGAAAATGTTGTCCGGCGCTCTCGATCGTGCCGGGCTCTGTGATGCCGATGCAGTCGAAGCCGAGCGCGCGGGCCTCGTTTGCCAGCGCCGTCTTCAGTTCGGTCGGATCGGAGTTCAGAAGTCGAGGTCCACGTAGGTCCGCGACGCCGGCACTCCGGCCAGCCATTCGCTCAAGAGCGGACGGAACGACGGGCGGGATTTCACCCGTGCGTACCACGCCTTTGCCGCGTCGTCCTCGCTCCATGGCACGTCGCCCAGATAGTCGATCGCCGAGAGGTGCGCCGCGGCGGCGAGATCCGCGTAGCTGAGCCGGTCGCCGGCGAGGAAATTACGCGTCTGCGCCAGCCAGCCGATATAGGCCAGATGATAGCGCACGTTGGCCTTGGCGGCGCGCATCACGTCGGCCGAGGGCGGGCCGCCACCGTTGTCCTCGCTCATGAAGCGCTTGTAGATGCGCTCCGTGACGAGCGGGTGGGAGACTTCCTCGAAGAACTTTTCGTTGAACCAGGCCATCAGCCGGCGGACCTCGACGCGCTCGCCGATCGTGTCCGGCATCAGGCGCTTCAGTCCCATCTCGGAGCCATAGGCCTCGTCGACATATTCGGCGACGATCGCCGCGCCCGGGATCGGCGGCTGCTCGTCGTCCACCAGAACGGGCGTCGTGCCCGCCGCATTGAGCAGCAGAAACGCTTCGCGCCGCTCCCAGCTGCGCTCTTCGATCAGCTTCAGCTCAAGCCCGTATTCTCCCGCGATCAGGCGGATGAACCGCGAATGCGGGCAGAACGGATGATGAAACAGCGTAAACATGAAGCCTTTGACTATGTGATGGTGCTTAAGAATCCATCAATGTTTGTGCGGCGCCACACTAGTCATTCAAAACCGCGAAGCAAGGGCGCGCCGCCGCATTTTGCGATTGCAGCAAGGGAGCGGATGGGCGAGAAGAGCCCCGCTTTTCCAGCCGAAATGGACCGTAAATATGTCAGATGCAATACGGGCAGTGATCCTCGGCATCATCGAGGGTGTGACCGAGTTCCTTCCCGTGTCCTCGACCGGCCATTTGCTGCTCGCGGAGCGCTTCTTCCATCTCGGCGAGGGCGCGTTCTGGGACTCGTTTACGGTCCTGATCCAGCTCGGCGCGATCCTCGCGATCGTCGTGTTGTACTTCAAGAAATTGTGGGACGTCGCGATCGGCATGTTCACGGGCGACGCCTATGCACGCCGCTTCGTGATCGGCGTGCTGGTCGCGTTCCTGCCCGCTGTCGTCGTCGGTCTCGTCGCCGGCAAGTACATCAAGAGCATGCTGTTCAATCCGTGGGTGGTGTGCTTTTCGCTGATCGTCGGCGGCGCCATCCTGCTCTGGGTCGACAAGCTCGATCTCAAGGCGCGCGAGCACGACGCCACCCGGTTTCCGCTGCTGATGTATCTCTACATCGGCATCGCGCAGTGCATCGCGATGATCCCGGGCGTGTCGCGCTCCGGTGCCAGCATCGTCGCGGCGATGTTCCTCGGGGCCGACAAGCGCGCGGCGGCGGAGTTCTCGTTCTTCCTCGCCATTCCCACCATGATCGGCGCGTTCGCCTACGATTTCTACAAGAACCGCTCCGAGATGACGATGGACCACATGGGCATCGTCGCCATCGGCTTCGTGGTGTCGTTCGTCACCGCGATCATCGTGGTGAAGACGTTCCTGGAATACGTCACCCGCCACGGCTTCGTGGTGTTCGCCTGGTGGCGCGTGATCGTCGGTACGCTCGGCCTGATCGCGCTGGCGCTGGGGCGGTAGACCCGAACGTCGAACAATTGCAGTGCGGACGCTGAAGTTCGTCATGCCCGGCCATGACGGGGGGATGGCTACGCGCTCTTGCGCTGGAATTGCCCGGCGGCGCGGAAGCGCCAGAGATATTGCGGGGCGATCGCTTCAAGCGAGTCGGGCGTGATGCCGAGGCCTTCCAGCGTTAGCCCGGCGGCCTTCGCCGCGTCAGACACGACATTGTCGCGCGCGAGCAGCGTGACCTGGTCCGGCGTCAGCTTCAGCGCGCCCGGCGCGAATTGCAGGAAGTTGGCCTTGAAGCGGGCGAGGCCAAACGGCAGCGGCATCAGCATCGGCTTGCGATCGGCAATCTCGAGAATGGCCTCGATGATCTCGCGCATGGTCAGCACTTCCGGGCCGCCGAGCTCGTAGGTTGCGCCCGCCTTGGCCTTGCCGTCGACGGCATCCGCGACCGCGGTGGCGACGTCGCCGACATAGACCGGCTGCATCTTGGTGTCGGCGCCGATCAGCGGCAGCACCGGCGACATCCGCGCCAGTGCGGCGAAGCGATTGGTGAACTGGTCCTCGGGGCCGAACATCACGGAGGGGCGGAAGATCGTCGCCGACGGCACCGCGGCCAGGACCGCGGCTTCGCCGGCCGCCTTGGCTCTGGCATAACGCGAGGGCGATTCCGCGTCGGCGCCGATCGCCGAGACATGGATCAATTGTGCCCCGGCGGCGGCCGCCGCCTTGGCAATGGTCTCGGCGCCCTTGGCCTGGACGGCGTCAAAACTCTGCGCGCCGCCCTCGGCGAGGATGCCGACCAGATTGATCACGACATGCGAATCACGCAGTGCCGCCTCGATCGAGGCCGGATAGCGCACGTTCGCCTGCACGGTGTGGACCTGCCCGACCTTGCCGGAGGGCTGGAGGTACCCGGCCAGCTCCGGCCGCCGCACCGCGACCCGGACCCGGTAGTCGCGCCGGCACAGTGCACGGACCACATTCCGGCCCAAAAACCCCGATCCGCCGAAAACCGTGACGAGCGTGTCCAGATTCGATGCCATGGGATCCATTCCTGGGTCATTCCTGCGGGAAGAGTGCGTCTCGTCCGGCTTGTATCGGGCCGGTTTGCGATGCGCAATCCGCATCCCGAAGCGGGGTTCAAGCATGAATTGACAACCGCGTCACCGAACCGTAGTAACCGCCTCCGTGCCTAACCGGCATGCCCAGGTGGTGGAATTGGTAGACGCGCTGGCTTCAGGTGCCAGTGGCTTAACGGCCGTGAAGGTTCGAGTCCTTTCCTGGGCACCATCTCCTACTCAAGCGATCGAAATCGCTTTTGCAGGGAATTGAGCTGCTGACCGGTACACAAAACCGAGGCACGGCGCTCATCGCGTACCGAATGGCCTACATCGCTCGTCGGGTCGGCTCGGATCGCAGGCGATCTGGAGGAGGCTGGCCTCAGTCGCTCAGGTAAGTGCTACGCACCGAGCTATGAACGACGTCCACCGCGCTCGCGGCCGAAGCCGTCGTCGCTATGTGGGAAAAGGTCGGCAAAGCTGATGACCCCAAGCGCCTAAGAGGTCTCAGTGCTCGTTGACCGCAGCGCCGAGCTTGATCAGGCTCAGCGAGCGGTTCGCGGTCTCGCGCAGGCGGCAGTAGCTCGCGCTGCCCCGGTACATGCCGGGATCGACCTTGTCGAAGACCGCGCAGAAGCCATCACGCGACGCGGCGAAAGTTTTCTGCGACTCATTGACCGCCTTGATTACGTCGGCGAACCCGCCGGCCTGAACCTTCTTTAGCGCCTCACTTGTTTTCTGCGTCCAAATGGCGAGTTCGCGCGCCGCGCAGGCTTTCCATTTGGCGACATCGTCATTCGCGCCCTCTGCCGCTTTGATGCAGGGGTCGGCGACGAGCCCGACGCACGCGCCGCCGAAACCGCCGGTTTTCTCCGCGGTCTTCAGGCAGCCATCGATCACCGCAAGTTCGGCTGGCGCGATGCCTTGGGCGAAAGCCATCGATGCGAGCGGGAGGCTTGCGGCGAGCATCGCGGCGGCAAGTTTGAGCTTCATTGAAGATCTCCGTTCGGCGCATCGAAAATATGGAACACAATACCACTGCGAGCACATGAAGCTCAGCGAGACGGTAGACCGGCGGCTGTGGTGGAAGGGCCGGACGGCGAGGGCGAAGGGAAAACGAGGGGGTATGCGGCTTCGGCTATGCCCTCTCCAATCAATGCCTTTGAATGCGCCTTGACCTGACTTACGAGATTTTCGACCAATAGGTGATACATGCAACTTTGGTCATCGAAGGCCCAGCGTTGGTTCACCTGAATGTGGAACAGGAGCTACGCTGACGAATAATGACGGCGGGACCGGTTAAGGCACGCACGGGCTCTGCCTCTTGGGCGTTAAAATTTTCAAGTCGGAACAGCCGCTTGGAGGCTTTCGAAGCCGGCGGTCGGGCCGATTTTCATTCCGCAAAACCCCATCGATTGCACCGTCCGAATTTACCCGACTTTAGACAAACTGGCCCTAAGTCAGCAGGCAGGCTCGCATCCGGCCGTCGGCGAGCACGGAGCCATCGGGCTCGCTTTGTCGTGAGGGAAACGGTGGATCAGCACCAGGTCTGGCACGAGCCGACATTCGACAAGGTTGCGAACGCGATCAGCCCGTTCTTCCTGAGATCGGGAATTTATCTGTTCCTGATCTCGTTCATTTGCCTGTTCTACGTCTTGAACGCGCCGCTTCTGCTCGGTCACTACGATCTGGGCTGGCATCTCGCGGCCGGAAATCTCATCCGGGAACGCAACGCCATCCCGCTCCACGACCCCTGGTCGTTCACCCACGGCGACAAGCCATGGCTCAATCTGTCCTGGCTCTGGGACGCGCTTGCCAGTGCGACGCTTCAATACGCGGGCTTCGGCGGCCTCGTCCTGTCGACGGTCGCCTGTGGTGCAGCGATTGCCGGCATCCTGACTGCGATCTCTCTCGGCTACGGTGCGTCGGCGATTGCGGTTTGCGTGGCGGTCTTCCTGGCCTGCCTGCTTTATCCCGCCTACGAAGTTGCGCCGAACATGTATCTCGCGGTCGCGCCGAATACATGCACGATGCTGTTCTGCGTCGTCTTCTATCGCGAATGCCTGCGACGTACGCGATGGTTCGTGCTTCCCGTGTTGATGGCGTTTTGGGCCAATCTGCACGGCGGTTTTCTGCTCGGGTTTTTCGTGATTGGCGTCTTCTGCGGCGCCGCCTTGCTCAGAGCGTCCTGGGCCGATCTCAGGGTCCTTGCTCTCGCCGGGATCGGGTGCCTCGCTGCGACATTCGTCAATCCGCTCGGCTGGAATATCTATGCCGGTGCCGCCGCGACGATGGGGCACTTCGTCCAGGGTAATATTACCGAATGGCGGTCCTACTACGACAACATTGAAATACCCGGCAGCATTCCGGGCATCCTGTACATGCTGGCCTTCGTCGCGCTCGAGCTTCGCTACAGAAACTCCAGGCCAGTCCCGCTCGAACCGAGATTGATGTCCTGGCTGTTCCTGATTCTGGGACTGTGTCAGTTCAGGTACATCGCGTTCTTCTTCATCTTCTCGACTGTGCCGATGGCGCTTCACCTCAGCCGCTTGCTGCCTCGGCGTCTCACCGCCGTTGACGTGCGTGGAGCGTTGCTGGCTGCCGGCATCGTCGGTCTCGGCACCCTGCCGCTGGCTTACTTGCGCGTCGCGCCGGCGCTCGCACTTCCGACGATGCTGTCGAGCGAAGATGCCGGCTATCTGCAAAACAATTTCGCCGATGCGCGGGTCCTGAACCATTGGAATATCGGCGGTTACCTGATTTTCACGACGCACGGCACCGTTCGCCCGTTCGTCGATGGCCGCGCCGCGACCGCCTATCCGGACGATTTGCTGCACGACTATTTCAAGCTGGTGAGCTGGGAAATCGACGAGACCGCGTGGGACATGGTGCTCGATAAATATCGGATCGAGGCCGTGCTGTGGGTCAAGGCGCACGAACAGCTGCGGCAGTTCCTGGTGGAGCGGCGAGGCTGGCGCGAGCAATACACCGGCGCTTACGTGACCGTTTACGTCAGGCCCCAATCCAGTTTGGCTGGCGAAGCCAAAACACAATGACGACCAGCGCCGCAGCTCTGCCCGCGATCGCGCCCGCCGCCAAAGCCGAAAGCTTCGCGACGCGGTACGGCGCCTTGTGCGCATTGCTGTTACTGGCTGCGGCAGTCCGGCTGCCGCTCGCCTTTTGGCCGAACATCGTTCACGTCGACGAGCTGTATCAATATCTGGAGCCGGCCTGGCGCCTGCTTGGCCACCAGGGTGTCGTCACCTGGGAATGGCGCGACGGCATCCGGAGCTGGTTTCTGCCGACCTTGTTCGCAGGGCCGGTCGCTCTCGGCGACTGGCTTGCGCCGGGCGGGTGGGGTGCCTTCGTCGTCCCTCGCCTGGTGGTCGGGCTTGCCTCGCTGTCGATCGTCGTCACGGCCTGGCATTTCGGCGAACGCATCTCCAGGTCGCATGCCATCGTTGCGGCGTTTGCCGCCGCGGTCTGGTTCGAGCTGGTCTACTACGCGCCCCACACGCTGAGCGAACCGCTGGCGACGGCCGTGATCCTGCCGGCGGCCTATCTGCTGACGGGCGAGCTCGCGCGCAACCGGCTCTTCACCGCGGGCGCATTGCTTGCTCTCGCCTGTGTCTGGCGCTTTCAATATGTGCCGGCTTGCGCGGTGCTTGCGTTGGCGGCGTGCTGGCGCGACCTGCGAAACGCGATCGCCCTGGTCGCGGGCGGATGCGTGGTCCTGGTGCTGTCCGGCGTCCTCGACCTGGCCCACGGCTCAGCGCCGTTTGCGTGGCTCGTCCGGAATATTCAGCAAAACCTCCTGCATGACCGCGCTTCGGAATTCGGTGACGCGCCCGCGGCCGCCTACGTTCTGCAGGCTTCAATTCTGTGGTCGGGAGCGACACTGCTGATGCTGCTGGCGCTCTGGCGCGGCTGGCGACATGCCCCCCTTTTGATCGTCGCGGCCGTCGTCAACGTCGCGTTTCACAGCATGATCGTGCACAAGGAATACCGCTTCATTTTCCTGTCGATCGCCCTGCTGATCATCGCGGCGGGGCTTGGCTCCGCCGATTGGGTCCAGATGATGCGCCGGCAAAACCCGTGGCGCTCACTTGCCGTCGTATGTGGCGGCTGGCTGCTGCTCTCGCTCGGTCTGTCGGGCGCAACGCTGATCATGCGTGACAACTGGATGCGCGGCATCGGCGTGGCCCAGCTGATGGCGGAGCTCGAGGCCGATCCTGAATTTTGCGGTCTGGCCCTGTACGCGATCAACTATCCCTTTGTGCCCGGACGCGGGCAGCTCGCGGCCCGCCGGCCGATCTATTCCTTTTATCGGGACGACCCCTTGGCCAAGGGGCGACTTCCGGCTGTGGTGAAGACGCACCAGGCCGGGTTCAACCGCATCATCGGCCCGACGAGCCTGGCCAGCGAATTGCCGGCGGATTTCTCGCCACGAAGTTGCGCAATGATGAGCGATGACAAGCCGGCCTGCGTCTTCGCGCGACAAGGGGCTTGCGATGCGCCCGCCAGCCCGTTCGGCGTCAACGACGTGCTCGTGCGCCTGAACTACTAGCCGCGCCAGATGCTTGCGCCGGCGGCTGGCAGCGGATACATCGCGGCCGGCCCTCGCCAGCATCTGTCCCGGGGATTAGCCTGCAAAAACGCACCGATTCGATTGAGGTTTGAAACGCCATGACCGTACGCCTGCACCGCGGCGACCTGCCCGATCTGTCCCGCTACACCGGAGCGGTGGCGATCGATACCGAAACGATGGGCCTGAATCCGCATCGCGACCGGCTCTGCGTGGTGCAGCTCTCGCCCGGCGACGGCAGCGCGGACGTGGTGCAGATCCCCAAAGGTCATACCGACGCGCCGAACCTGAAGGCGCTGCTGGCCAATCCCGCGAACACGAAAATCTTCCACTTTGCGCGGTTCGACGTCGCGGTGCTGTATCAGACGTTTGGTGTCATGACCGGGCCGATCTACTGCACCAAGATCGCCTCCCGCCTGATCCGCACCTATACCGACCGCCATGGCCTCAAGGACCTCGTGCGCGAGGTGCTCAATGTCGATCTCTCCAAGCAGCAGCAATCGAGCGATTGGGGTTCCGACAGCCTGACCGAGCCGCAGCTCGCCTACGCCGCCTCCGACGTGCTGCATCTGCACGGCTTGCGCGAGCGGCTCGATGCCATGCTGGCGCGGGAAGGCCGCACGGCGCTGGCCAAAGCCTGTTTCGACTTCCTGCCGACCCGCGCCTTGCTCGATCTCCAGGGCTGGGCCGAAGAGGACATTTTCGCGCATTCCTAGCGTTTCGCGTAGCGGCCGGGTGGGGCGGTCGCCCCGTTTCAGACACTTTCGTAACAGCCTGTCGCTGGCTGCATATTTTGGCGTTGCCGGCTACAATGGGGCGCCCGCCAGCCGGACAAGGCGGGCGACACCTCAGGAGCCCAGGTGAATTCGGCCCATAATGTCACCTACGATGCCGCGCTTGCGGCGAAGTTCGCCAGCGCGGCGCGCCACAGCCGCCTGGTGCGGATTCTGCGCGTCGCGGTGCCGGCGACGGTGGCTGCGACGATGGGTCTGCTCGTCCTCATCTCGACCATCTTCAACCCGTTCCAGATCCCCGTGAAGCTCGACTCCGGAAATCTCGTGGTGACAGGCACCAAGATCACGATGGAATCGCCGCATATGTCCGGCTTCACCCCGGACCAGCGGCCCTATGAGCTCTGGGCCAAGACCGCGACCCAGGACATCACCGATCCCGATCATGTCGATCTCCATGATCTGCGCGCGAAGGTGCTGATGGAAGACCAATCGACCCTGTTCCTCGATGCCCGCACCGGACGGTTCGACAACAAGCAGCAACAGCTCGACCTGCACAAGGACATCTTCCTGCGCACCTCGACCGGCTACGAGGCGCGGCTGAACTCGGCCTTCGTCGACATGGGCAAGGGTACGGTTTCCTCGGATGAGCATGTCGACGTCAAGCTGACCAATGGAACGCTGACCGCCGATCGGCTGCGGATCACGGAGGGCGGCGACGTCATCCGCTTCGAAGGCAATGTGGTGATGCACCTCGACAAGCTGGACGATCCCGCCGCCGCTCAGCCTGCGCCGGCCGAACCCGCGCCGGCGGCGAAGTCACGTACGCCCCAGAACAAGTCCGCCAATTCAAAGTGATTTTCATGATCAGGTTTTTCCCGCGCAACGACGACAAGCGGCGCGTCATCCCCGGTGCGGCCGCGCTCGCCGTCGGCATCGCACTGATTGCAACGGGTGTGGCAAGCGCGCAGAGCACGATGCAAGGCGTGCCCAACGCGATGCAGGGCTTCTCGCAGAACCGCGATCAGCCGATCCAGATCGAAGCCGCCTCGCTCGAGATGCGCGACAAGAAAAAGGAAGCGACCTTCTCCGGCAATGTGAAGGTCATCCAGGGCGACACCACCATGACCTCGAAGACGCTGGTGGTGTTTTACGATTCGGGCGGCGACAAGCCCGCCACGCCACAGCCTGCGGCAAAGGCGGCAAAGGGGGCGCCGATGCAGTCGGCGACGCCGGGGCCGGGCGGGAACTCCTCGATCAAGCGGCTGGAGGCGCGCGGCAATGTCGTCGTCACCCAGAAGGACCAAGTGGTGACGGGCGAGACCGCCGTGTTCGACACCCGCACCAACCTCATCACCATGCTTGGCGGCGTCGTCTTGACGCAGTGCAAGAACGTGCTGCGCGGCGACCGGCTGGCGGTCGACATGACCACGGGCGTGTCGCGTGTGGAATCCGACAGCGGCCGGGTGCAGGCGCTGCTGCCGCAGGGCGGCGGCAATGATTGCGGATCCGGAGGCGCGGGCAAGCCCGGCGCGGGACCTCTGCAATTGCCTGGTGCAAATAAGCCCAAATAAGCCCAGTTAAGTCCAAATCAGGCAAAGGAAATTTGAAGAGTGATTTCAGATGCTTGGGTCGAGCACTGCCGATCCGAGGTTGAAGCTTGCCCGTCGAGACTGTATCTAGCGCAAAGGGCTTTCGAAGCGGGGTTCGCCGCTTTTCGGGCGTGTTTCACTGGGCATGAGACATCCCTTCATTCATGCTGCGTCGGCGAATCCTGAGGCCGGCGCGGCAGATCGCGCGAAGACCGCGCAGGATCGTCGCGCAGAATCGTCGCGAAAGGCTAGAAGGCGGGGATGGTCGATCTCTTCAGCATGTTCCGTCGGCGCCCCGCCAAACGCGGCCGGCCAGGATTTGCGCGCCAGGACATCACCGCGCTCGGTGACAGCGTCGGCGGTCTCGTGGCCAGCCCGGTCAGGGACGCGCCGCCGATCGTCCGTAACCAACCGATGCATGCGCCCGATCAGTTCCAAGCCGATCAGCCCCGGGCCCAGGCGGTTCACCCCGTGAGGGCTGCCGGCAGGCCCAATGGTTCCGGCGGGCCGCAGCTCTTGAAGAGGCCGGGCTTCCTGGCTGTGCATAGCGTGGAAAAGAGTTTTGGCAGCCGCCAGGTCGTGCGCGGCGTCAGCATCTATGTGCGCCGCGGCGAAGCGGTCGGCCTGCTCGGCCCCAACGGCGCCGGCAAGACCACCGTGTTCTACATGATCACCGGCCTGATCAAGGCCGATCGCGGTGCGATCGAGCTCGACGGCCACGACGTCACCAAGCTGCCGATGTATCAGCGTGCGCGGCTCGGCATCGGCTATCTGCCGCAGGAAGCCTCGATCTTCCGCGGTCTCACCGTCGAGCAGAACATCCGCGCCGTGCTCGAAGTGGTCGAGCCCTCGCGCAAGAAGCGCGAGCAGCAGCTCGACTCGCTGCTCGACGAATTCAACATCACGCGCCTGCGGAAATCGCCGTCGATCGCGCTGTCCGGCGGTGAGCGGCGCCGCGTCGAGATCGCACGGGCGCTGGCGACGCGTCCGAACTACATGCTGCTCGACGAGCCCTTTGCCGGCATCGATCCGATCGCGGTCGGCGACATCCAGGACCTCGTCCGCCATCTCACCAACCGCGGCATCGGCGTGCTGATCACCGACCACAATGTGCGTGAGACGCTCGGCCTCACCGATCGCGCCTACATCGTCTATGCCGGTGAGATCCTGACCGAGGGGAGCCCGGATGAGATCGTGGCCGATCCGGACGTGCGCCGCCTTTACCTTGGCGAGGAATTCCGCCTCTAGCCCGTTTTTCCAATTCGTCAAGACGTGTACATCGGGCTTGGACTAGGATAAGCAAAAATCGGACCAACTTTTTGGGATCGGTTCTTGCTTCATGGCGCTTTCGCAGAGATTAGAGTTCCGGCAATCGCAGTCGCTGGTCATGACGCCGCAGTTGATGCAGGCGATCAAGCTGCTGCAATTGTCCAACCTCGATCTCACGACCTTCGTCGAAGAGGAACTCGAGCGTAACCCGCTGCTGGAGCGGGCCAATGACGAGCCGCCCGCGGGCGAGGGCCCGGCCGAGACCGGCCAGTTCAATGACAGCGACGGCGGCCATAACGACGAGCCCGGCGGCGGCCCGGGCGAAGCGTTCGAGCCCGGCCAGGAAGAGTGGATGAGCAAGGATCTCGGCACCCGCGCCGAGATCGAGCAGACCATGGACACCGGGCTGGACAACGTCTTCTCCGAGGAACCGGCCGAGGCGGCCGCCCGCACCGCCCAGGATGCGGCGCCGACCACCTATACCGAATGGGGCGGCGGCGCCTCCGGTGACGAGGACTACAACCTCGAAGCCTTCGTCGCCGCGGAGATGACGCTCGGCGACCATCTCGCCGAGCAGCTCTCGGTTGCCTTCACCGGGGCCGCGCAGCGCATGATCGGCCAGTATCTGATCGACCTCGTCGACGAGGCCGGCTATCTGCCCCCGGATCTCGGCCAGGCCGCCGAACGGCTCGGCGCATCGCAACAGGACGTCGAGAACGTTCTTGCCGTCCTGCAAAAATTCGATCCGCCCGGCGTCTGCGCGCGCAGTTTGAGCGAATGCCTGGCGATCCAGCTCCGCGAGCTCGACCGGTACGATCCCGCGATGCAGGCCCTGGTCGAGCACCTCGATCTCCTCGCCAAGCGCGACGTCGCGGCCTTGCGCAAGCTCTGCGGCGTCGACGATGAGGACATCGCCGACATGATCGGCGAGATCCGCCGGCTCAATCCCAAGCCCGGCATGAAGTTCGGTACCGCCCGGCTCCAGACCATGGTGCCCGATGTCTATGTCCGCCCGGGTCCCGACGGCGGCTGGCATGTCGAGCTCAACAGCGACACCTTGCCGCGCGTGCTGGTCAACCAGACCTACTATTCGCAGCTCTCGAAGAAGATCGGCAAGGACGGCGACAAATCGTATTTCACCGACGCGCTTCAGAACGCGACGTGGCTGGTGCGCGCGCTCGACCAGCGCGCCCGCACCATCCTGAAAGTCGCAACCGAGATCGTGCGCCAGCAGGACGGCTTCTTCACCCATGGCGTGGCGCATCTGCGACCACTGAATCTGAAGGCCGTCGCCGACGCCATCCAGATGCATGAATCCACGGTGTCGCGCGTCACCGCCAACAAATACATGGCGACCAATCGCGGCACGTTCGAGCTGAAATATTTCTTCACGGCCTCGATCGCCTCGGCCGATGGCGGCGAGGCGCATTCGGCCGAAGCCGTGCGTCACCACATCAAGCTGCTGATCGATGCGGAGGCGCCGTCCGCGATCCTGTCCGACGACACCATCGTGGAACGCTTGCGCGGCTCGGGCATTGATATCGCCCGCCGCACGGTCGCGAAGTACCGCGAAGCCATGCGCATTCCTTCCTCGGTGCAACGCCGTCGCGACAAGCAGAGCGCTCTTGGTAACGTCCTCTCCACTGCCATGGCCGATCGCTCCCGCAATCCCGAACCGGCCTGATTGCGCCGGCGCCAAATCGCGCTACTCTCGATCTGCTATCGGGCCCAAATCCAGGCCAGGCACGAACCAAGCGAGGTTCACATGACTCTCCGCATCTCGGGAAAGAGCGTCAACGTCGGCGAGGCCTTGCGCGGCCGCGTCACCGACCGGACTGAAGAGGTCCTGCGCAAATATTTCGACGGCAATTATTCCGGCCACATCACGCTGAGCAAGGACGGCTTCGGCTTCCGCACCGACTGTGCGCTGCATCTCGATTCGGGAATCACGCTCGAGGCCGATTCGAACGCACCGGACGCCTATGCCAGTGCCGACCAGGCGCTGGTGATGATCGAGAAGCGGCTCAAGCGCTACAAGAGCCGGCTCAAGGACCGCTCCGCCCGCAAGGCCCATGTCGCCTCCGCGGCGCTGGCCGCCATGGATGCCACCAGCTACGTGCTGGAGGCCCCGGGCGAAGGCGAGGACGAGGACGAGATCACCGGCTACAGCCCCGTCATCATTGCCGAGGCCACCACCTCGCTGAAGCCGCTGTCCGTGAGCGAAGCGGTCATGGAACTCGACCTCAGCGGGGCGCCCTGCCTAGTGTTTCAGCACGGCTCCTCGGGCCGAGTGAACATCATTTACCGCCGGGCCGACGGCAATGTCGGCTGGATCGATCCCCCGGGGGCCAAGGCGGACGGCAAGGCCTGAGGCCGCGGGCGACGCCCTGGGGCCCCCGCGCCGGGTGCCCCTTTCCGCCTTAACAATGACCGGGGCAAAGCTGCACGCGGGAGTTGGCACCGGGATTGCGTTGGAGTAGAAGCCCCCCACATCAGGGGCGAGCTAAGTCCGCTTCCTGCTTCAACTTCTCGACGTCGGCCCGCCCAGGTTCTTTGTCCAGGCTGGCCAATTCGGAACCCGACATTTTCATTCACCTCGGAAGACTTCCATGCCGATTACCGATCTGGTCGCGCCCGAGGCGATTCTCCCGGCATTGAAGGTCAACAGCAAGAAGCAGGCGCTTCAGGAACTCGCGGCCAGGGCCGCCGAGCTGACCGGGCAGAACGAGCGTTCCGTTTTCGAGGTGCTCCTGCAGCGCGAAAAGCTCGGCACCACCGCGGTCGGCTACGGCGTCGCCATTCCCCACGGCAAGCTGCCCAAGCTGGAAAAGATCTTCGGCCTGTTCGCGCGTCTCGATCGTCCAATCGATTTCGAATCGATGGACGGCCAGCCGGTCGATCTCGTCTTCCTGCTGCTCGCCCCCGAAGGCGCCGGCGCCGATCACCTCAAGGCACTGGCCCGCATCGCCCGTCTCCTCCGCGACCAGGACATCGCCAAAAAGCTCCGCGCCTCGCGCGATGCCCAGGCGATCTATTCAGTGCTGGCGCTGCCGCCGGCGACCGCGGCCTAATAGGTTAGAGCCAATTCGAGACCCTGCTCACTCCTTTTGCACATGCTGCGGCGGGCGTGCCTCGGTAAATTTCGCAAGCGGGCTGGCCCGTGATTACATTCCTCGTACTCGTCGGCATGTTTGGATGGTTGGCCAGCGTGATTTGGCAATTGCGGCTCGCGAGTACTAAGGGAAAAGTTTGGAGCCGCAACGGCTATGTAACCCGCACAAGCAACGAGACAGTTTTCGGCGCCTGCGTGTGTTTCTACTGGGTCGCGCTTGGGTGGGGAGCCGTGATGCTATTTTGCATGGTGATATCGATTATCAGGCAAATCTGAAATTGAGCACGCTCCGGATTTGAGCATCCCGCCATCGCCTTCCGACTGGTAACCCGCAGTATGTGGAAAGAAGCTAATCCGGTCGTGTCCGAGGCGATTCTCCCAGCGGTCATGTCATCGCCAAAAAGAATGCGCGGCTCGCGCGATGCCCCAGCGATCTATTCGGTGCTGGCCCTGCTGCCGGCGACTGCGGCGTAACCCTCTCGCTCGTTCGAACCCGCGCCGTGCCGTCTGCGACTTATTTCGTAGCCGGGCGCTGATGTTTCGTCATCATGTCCACCCGCGACCGGCATGGCATCGGCGCGGGGATTTTGCGAGATGATTTGCGGTTCGATCGGCCGAGTTTTTGGTCTGCTTTGCTCCATCACCATTGTCGCCACCGCCGTGGCCCGCGCCGACGAGGCGTCCAACGACCGCGTCATCGCGGAGAAGACCGAGATCATCGCAGCCGACGCAACCAATGCGGTCGCTTACGAGCTGCGCGGCGAAGCCTACTACATCAAGCACGACTGGAATCGCGCCTTCGAGGATTGCAGCGCCGCGATCCGGATCGATCCGAATTTCGGGCGGGCCTATCACTGCCGCGGTCGCGCCTATTCTGCCAAAGGCGATCGCGAGCACGCCATGATCGACTACAACGAGGCCATTCGCCTCGACCCAAATTATGGGGCGTCCTACACCTCGCGCGCCGAGGCGTATTTCAACAGGGGCGATTTCGATCGCGCGATCGCAGGCTTCACCGAGGCCATCGAACGCAGCCCCAAGCAGGCTTACCGTGCGCTCGTCATGCGAGGGGAGGTGTATGCAGCGAAGGGCGACACCGATCACGCCGTCGCCGATTACAGCGAGGCGATGCAGCGCAATCCGGCCGCCGCCTGGCCCTACGAGTTGCGAAGCACCGTCCGCCTCAACAAGGGCGAGATCGATGCAGCTCTGGACGACTGCGACGGCGCCGTCCGCCTCGAGCCCGGAAGTGCCGGCGGCCACTATTGCCGGGCCATGGTGTTCCTGAAGAAGGGCGATGCCGACAGTACCATCCGGGAGCTGGATGACGTTACGAGGATTAGGCCGTCTTTCGAAAAGGCCTATCTCGTTCGCGGCGTCGTCCTGCACGGGAAGGGCGACGACAAACGCGCCCTTGCCGATTTCGACGAAGTGATCCGATTGCGACCGGGGAATTCGGAAGCCTACAGCAGTCGCGCCGGTCTGTTTCGGGACATGGGACAGCACGATCGCGCGCTCGCCGACTACAACGAGGCGATCAGGCTCGATCCGAAAAGTCAGCTCGTCCTGGTCAACCGCGCTCTCCTCTACATGATGATGTCCGACGCCAAACATGCGCGCGCGGATTTCAACAGCGTGCTCGCGCTGCCACTGAGCGACAAATGGGCCGTGGATACGGCGCGCGAAGGACTTGGCTTTGTGAAGTGACGGCGGGGCCGCGCGCTCTCGACTCCGTCATTGCGAGGAGCTCTTGCGACGAAGCAATCCAGGCTGCCTTCGCGGAAAGATTCTGGATTGCTTCGCTGCGCTCGCAATGACGACGTGGAAACTTCATCAGCCGAAATAAAAACGGGCACACCTTCCTGCGAAGGCATGCCCGCTTGAAACTCTGTTCGTGCGACGTGCGCGTGCTCAGTGCACGCTCACCGCTTGCAGCTCGTTGCTCCAGGCATTTGCGATCGCGGCTTCGCGGCTGTCGGTCAGCATGATCGGCGTGCCGTCGGCGGCGTGGAGCGCGAAGAGTTTGAGGCCCGGCGCGATCTTCGGCGCTTCGGGAAACAGGCCCGGCACATCCTCGGAGCGGATCTGCTTCACATAGGCGATATGGCCTTCGCCGAGGGTTGCCAGCGTCTCTGGCGAGACGTTCTTGGCTTCGTATTCGAACGCAACGTGACCTTCACTCATGGTCTCGACTCCTTCACAGAAACTAAGCGGTCGAGTCCGCTACTCGTTCCATTATTCGTGCTCATTGATAGCGATTGTCTTAACGATCCTCTCCGGTTCCGGCCGGGCAAGATCGATCGCCAGCAATCCGTTCTTCAGATCCGCACCCAGCACCAGCATCCCCTCCGCCAGCACGAAAGTGCGCTGGAAGTGGCGCGCGGCGATGCCGCGATGGATGTATTGCCGGGACTTGTCGTCCTGCTGCCGTCCGCGAATGACGAGCTGGTTTTCCTCAATGGTTACATCGAGTTGGTCACGGGTGAATCCGGCGACCGCCAGCGTGATTCGCAACCGCTCGGGCTGGCCCTCCGACCGGTCGCACCTCTCGATATTGTAGGGAGGGTAACCGTCGGCACCTTTGACGACTCGATCGAGCACGCGCTCGATCTCGTCGAAGCCCAGAAGGAACGGACTGGAAAGCGTGGGAACACGAGACATAGTTTACAAAGTCCTCTCGAAGCGACTTTGGTGCATCAGGGCCCGTCAAGGCACCCCTTGATCAGCAATATGGGCATATCCGCGTGTAGGTTCAAGGACGTAGCGGGGGCTGTGGATGGGCAGCTGACCCGCTCTGCCATGCACAAAGGCCGACTTGTCGTCATGGCGCGAAACGCCTGCGACAAGCCCGGCGCGATGAAATCGCGGCGCGATTTTTCTCAACGAAAACAAACCCCTTCTACTGTGCATGGGGTTGTTTTCGCGTTTTCTTAATCGACGGCTCCGCGGAACCCGGTCAGGCCTCGATCCGCGTCCGGCCGTCGCCGCTGAACAGATGCAGCTTTTGGCGCATCGCCGCGACGCGGATCTTCGCGCCGATCGGGGGCGCCTCGGAGCCGGGAATGCGGACGATGACCTCGCCCGGCGGCAGCTCGCCGGGGTTGGCGGCGATGCGCTGCTCGTCCTGAGCCCGCGTGCCGTAGACGAAGGTTTCGGCGCCGACGCGCTCGATCGCTTCAACGGTGAGCGGGAGCGCGACGCCGCCGGCCGGGGTCTGGTCGGTGATCACGAAATCTTCCGGGCGAATGCCGAGGATGCCGGCGTCGGTGCTGCCGAGCTGCGACTTGATCTCGTCGGCGCGGATCGACATCAGATTCATCGGCGGTGCCCCGATGAAGGAGGCGACGAAAGTCGTCGCCGGCTTCTCGTAGATCGCCAAGGGATTGCCGACCTGCTCGACCTGGCCGCCATTCATCACCACAAGAATGTCGGCGAGCGTCATCGCCTCGAGCTGGTCGTGGGTGACGTAGATCGACGTGGTGTTGAGCCGGCGCTGCAATTTGCGGATCTCGACCCGCATCGCGATGCGGAGTTTTGCGTCGAGGTTGGACAGCGGCTCGTCGAACAGAAACACTTTCGGCTGGCGCACGATGGCGCGGCCCATGGCGACGCGCTGGCGCTGGCCGCCGGAGAGCTGGCGCGGCTTGCGCTCCAGCATCGAGGTGAGCTCGAGCACGCGCGCGGCTTCATCGACGCGGGTCTTGACCTCGGCCTCCTTCATGCCGCGGTTGCGCAGGCCGTAAGCCATGTTGTTGAAGACGCTCATATGCGGATAGAGAGCGTAGTTCTGGAACACCATCGCGATGTCGCGATCGGCAGGCTCGATCTGGTTGACGATGCGGCCGCCGATGTCGATCTCGCCGCCGGTGACGGTTTCGAGCCCTGCGACCATGCGCAGCAATGTCGACTTGCCGCAGCCGGAGGGACCGACCAGCACGCAGAACTGGCCGTCGCCGACGTCGACGTTGACGCCCTTGATGGCCTCGAAGCCGCCGGGATAGGTTTTGCGGACGTTGCGCAGGGTGACGTTAGCCATGGGATCTACTTTTCCGTCTCCACGAGTCCGCGCACGAACAATTTCTGCATCACGACGACGACGAACACCGGCGGCAGCATCGCGAGCACGGCGGTCGCCATCACGATCGGCCATTCGGTTAGCGCGTCGGTGGTGGTGATCATCTTGCGGATGCCGACCTGGATGGTCTGCATGTCGTCGCGGGTGGTGATCAGCAGCGGCCAGAGATATTGATTCCAGCCGAGGATGAAGAGGATCACGAACAGCGCCGCCATGTTGGTGCGCGACAGCGGCAGCAACGTGTCCCAGAAGAAGCGCAAGGGGCCGGCGCCGTCGATGCGGGAGGCCTCCAGCAGCTCGTCCGGCACGGTCATGAAGAACTGACGGAACAGCAGCGTCGCGGTGGCCGAGGCGATCAGCGGCAGTGAGAGGCCCGCATAGCTGTCGAGCATGTGCAGATCTGCGACGATCTTGTAGGTCGGATAGATGCGGACCTCGACCGGCAGCATCAGGGTGATGAAGATGATCCAGAAGATCGGCATCCGGAACGGAAAGCGGAAATAGACGATCGCGTAGGCCGAGATGATCGAGATCGCGATCTTGCCGACCGCGATCAGCAGCGCCATCACCAGCGAGTTCAGCATCATGTTGCCGACGGGCTCGCGGGTCGATCCGCTCGTGCCGACGAAAATGGTCTGGTAGTAGACCTCGAAGAAATGACCGCCCGGCAGCAGCGACATCTGCCCGTTGGCGATCAGCGCGTTGTCCTGGGTCGAGGCGACGAACGCGATGTAGACCGGGAAGGCGACGACCGCGATCCCGATCCAGAGGATGATGTGGGCGACGTAGCGCCGGAAGCCCTCTTCCTCGACCATCAGTAGGTCACCTTGCGTTCGACGAAGCGGAACTGGATTCCGGTCAGCACGATGACCATGACCATCAGGATCACCGACTGCGCCGCCGAGCTGCCGAGATTGCCGCCGAGCAAGCCGTCGGAATAGACCTTGTAGACCAGCGTGACCGTCGACGTTCCGGGACCGCCGCGGGTCATGGTGTCGATGATGCCGAACGTGTCGAAGAAGGCGTAGACGATGTTGACCACCAGCAGGAAGAAGATGGTCGGCGACAGCAGCGGGAAGGTCACGGTCCAGAACCGCCGCATCGGACGGGCGCCGTCGATCGCGGCGGCCTCGAACACGCTCTTCGGGATCGCCTGCAGGCCGGCGAGGAAGAACAGGAAATTATAGGAGATCTGCTTCCACGCGGCGGCGAGGATGATCAACGCCGCGGCCTGGTCGCCGTCGAGCAGCGGATTCCAGTCGATGCCCATGTTGCGAAGATAGCGCGAGAGCACGCCGAGCGAGGGATGCAGCATGAAGATCCAGAGCACGCCGACCACGGGCGGCGCCACCGCATAGGGCCAGATCAGGAGCGTGCGGTAGAGCATCGAACCTCGCAGCGGCTTGTCCGCCATCACGGCGAGCAGCAGCGCGAAGGACAGCGACGAGACGGCGATGGCGAACGAGAACAAGAAGGTTCGGACGATCGCCTCGAAATAGGCAGCGTCCTTGAACAGCTCGACGTAATTCTCGAACCAGACAAAGGTGGTCGACAGCCCGAACGCATCCTGGAGCAGGAAGGACTGGATCACCGCCTGCAGGGCCGGCCAATAGAAGAAAATCAGGACGATCGCGAGCTGCGGCGCAACCAGCGCGTACGGTAACAGCCTTGACTGGAAAATGGCTTGCTTTTGCATGATGCCAGCAGAGCGGCAGGCCGGGTCGCGGCCTGCCGCTCATTGCCTCACTTGACGGCGGTCTTTTCGAACTGCCGCAGCATCGTGTTGCCGCGCTCGACGGCGGCATCGAGCGCCTGCTTGGCGGTCTTCTTGCCGGCCAGCGCCTGCTCGATCTCTTCCGACCAGACGTCACGCAGCTGCACCATGTTGCCGAGGCGCAGGCCGCGGGAGTTCTCGGTCGGCTCCTTGTTGGTCAGCTCGAGCAGCGGGGTCTCGAGATAGGGCTGATCCTTGTAGAAGCCCTCTTCCTTCGCCTTGGCATAGGCCGCCTTGGTGATCGGCAGGTAGCCCGAGGCCTTGTGGATATAGACCTGGCGATCGGTGTCCGAGAGGAAGGTCAGGAACTTTGCGACGCCCTTGTATTCCTCGGCCGACTTGCCGCCCATCACCCACAGCGAAGCGCCGCCGATGATCGAGTTCTGCGGCGCGCCCTTGACGTCGGGATAATACGGCATCGGCACGGCGGTGAAGGCGAACTTGGCCTGCGCCTTGACGTTGCCGAAGAACGCCGACGATGTCAGGTAGATCGGGCACTCGCCGGAGGTGAAGCGACCTTCACCGGTGTTGGTGCGGCCGGCGTAGTCATAGGTCTTGGTCTTCTGCAGCTCGACCAGGGTTTCGAGATGCTTGACCTGAAGCGGTCCGTTGAACTCGAGCACGGTGTCGAAGCCGTCGAGGCCGTTGGCCTTGCTGGCGAGCGGCACGTTGTGCCAAGCGGAGAGCTGCTCGAGATTGACCCAGGTGATCCAGGAGCCGGAGAAGCCGCAGGTGTCGTGACCGGCAGCCTTCAGCTTCTTGGCGGCCTCGAACGTTTCGGGCCAGGTCTTCGGGATCTCGACATTCGCCTTCTTCAGCTCGTCGAGGTTGACCCACATCACGGTCGAGGACGAGTTGAAGGGGAAGGACAGCATCTCGCCCTTCGACGTCGAATAATAGCCGGTGATGGCGGGCAGGTAGATCTTGGGGTCGAATTTCTCGCCGGCGTCGGCCATCAGCTTGTAGACGGGCTTCACGGCGCCGGTCGCGGCCATCATGGTCGCGGTGCCGACTTCGAACACCTGCATGATGTGCGGGGCGTTGCCGGCGCGGAACGCCGCGATGCCGGCGTTCATCGTATCGGGATAGTTGCCCTTGTAGGTCGGGATCACCTTGTAGTCGCTCTGCGACGCGTTGAAGTCGGTGGCGAGCTTGACGATGACGTCGTTGTTGGCGCCGGTCATCGCGTGCCACCACTGGATTTCGGTCACGGCCAAGGCCGGTGAGGCCGATAGTCCAACCGTGAATGCAATAGCGGCAGCCGCTCCAAAGTGTCGAAGAGCCATCAAGTAAACCTCCCTTGGGCCGTCAAAAATGATCGCTTGCGCTAGCAGCGCCATATGACGTTCACATGACTGTGTAAGCGGCCGAAACGAAAGCGGCAAGCGCTGGAAAAGGGAAGCTGTCAAATAGGCGAATGCCGCGCGCGCAGCGTCCTCCGTTCGCGATGCACAGAGCGCCCGCACCGCAGTGCGGCATTGCCGTCCGATGTGGAAGGCGAGGCGCTAGCGCTTGCGCTCGGGTCCGCAGACCGTGCCCTGCTCGACCATCGCGTCGATCTCGGACCTGGAGTAGCCGAATTCGCCCAGCACCTCGGCCGCGTGCTGGCTGAATTTCGGCGGCAGGCGCCGCAGGCTCGGCTTGCTGCGATCGAGCCGGATCGGGGATGCCACGCCCTTGTACCAATCCTTCTCGATGATATCGCCGCGCGCGATCGTGTGCGGGTTGGTCAACGCCTGGTCGATCTTCTGCACGGGGCCTGCGGGCAGGCCCGCGGCGAGCAGGCGATTGCACAGCGGCTCGGCCTCGTGCTGGCAGAACACCGCGGCGAGCTCGGCCCGCAGTGCCTCGCGATTGGCGATGCGGTCCTTGTTGCGCGCAAAGCGCGGATCGGTGCCGAGCTCGGGCTTGCCGATCTCCTTGGCGAGCTTGCGGAAGGTGCCGTCATTGCCGACGCCGATGAAGATGTTGTCGGTCTTGGTCGGGAAGATCGCATAGGGCACGAGGTTGGGATGCTCGTTGCCGGTGAGCGCCGGCGGCTTGCCATGCATGAAATAATTCGCGGTGTGCGGATGCATGATGGCAAGACCGGTCTCGTACAGCGTGGTCTCCAGGAACTGGCCCTGGCCCGAGCGCTGCCGCTCCGACAGCGCCATCAGGATGCCGATCGCCGCGTAGAGGCCGGTGCCGATGTCGACCAGCGGCACGCCGATGCGCATCGGTCCGCTCTCGGGCGAGCCGGTCGCCGCGATCATGCCGGTCATGGCCTGGATGATGGCGTCATAGCCGGGATTGCCGCCGCGCGGGCCGTCGGCGCCGAAGCCGCAGATCCGGCAATGCACGAGCCGCGGAAATTTTTCCCGCAACACCTCGTTGCCGATGCCCCATTTCTCCAGCGTGCCCGGCTTGAAGTTCTCGATCAGGACGTCGGCGCTCTCCAGCATCTTGAGCAGCACGGCCCGGCCGCCCTCGGAGGCGAGGTCGAGGCCGATCGAGCGCTTGTTGCGGTTGATGCCGATGAAATAGGCCGCGTCTTCTTCGTGGAAGGGAGGGCCCCAGTCGCGCACCTCGTCGCCGGCGGGCGGCTCGACCTTGATCACGTCGGCGCCATGGTCGGCGAGGATCTGGGTGCAATAGGGACCGCCGAGCACGCGCGTGAGATCGATGACGCGCAGGCCGCTCATTGCGCCCGTGGCAGCTCCAGAACTGGCGGCTTCAGTCATGCCTTCGCGTCCCCGTGTCGATATTGATCACAGGCCTAACGAGGTTCGTCCGGGCCGGCAATGGCTTCCCGCGTAGGGCGTCATGCAGGCCGCTCGCCGCAATCCCGTGGGATGGCAAATCATGGGAAGCGGCCGGCCCGAGGGGGATCCCGGGCCAGCCGCTTCAGCTACCCGATCAGACGACCGTCAGGCGAACGTCGACATTGCCGCGCGTCGCGTTGGAATACGGGCACACCTGGTGCGCCTTCTCGACCAGCGCCTCGGCTTCCGCGCGGGCGAGGCCCGGCAGCGAGACCGCGAGGTCGATGTCGAGACCGAAGCCGCCGGCCGCGCGCGGGCCGATGCCGACCGTCGAGGTCACGGAGGCGTCGGCCGGAACCTTGGGGCCGCCCTGCGAGGACACGAACTTCATCGCGCCGATGAAGCAGGCGGCATAGCCCGCCGCAAACAGCTGCTCGGGATTGTTGCCGGCGCCGCCGCCGCCGCCGAGTTCCTTCGGCGTGGTGAGCTTGACGTCGAGCGCGCCGTCGAGGGTCGCGGCATGGCCGTCGCGGCCGCCGGTGGCCTTTGCGCTGGTCTTGTAGAGGACGTTCACTGACATTTTCGTCTCCCTGTGTTTCTCGGGTGGGGTGCGATCCTTATCGCAAACAATTAGATTGTGCGCAATTTAAATTACGGCGCCTCACATTTAATTGTTCGCAATTGAATATGCCGCCGGCCGGCCCCAGAATGGAGCAAGTCTCGTGAGATTCTCGATGCCCCGGAAACATTCGGCAGCGGACGCGCCGCTTCGCCTCGATAACCAGATCTGCTTCGCGGTCTATTCGGCCGCGCATGCCTTCAACCGCGTCTACAAGCCGCTGCTGGACCGGCTCGGCCTGACCTATCCGCAATATCTGGTGATGCTGGTGCTGTGGGAGCGCGACGACGTGCCGGTGAAGAGCATCGGCGAAAAGCTGCACCTGGATTCGGGCACGCTGACGCCGCTGCTCAAGCGGCTCGAGGCGGCCCATCTCGTCAAGCGCACGCGCTCGAGCGAGGACGAACGTCAGGTGCTGATCGCATTGACGCCGCAGGGCCAAGCGCTGAAGGACAAGGCGCGCGCCGTGCCGCAATCGATCCTGGCGGCGACGGACTGCTCGGTCTCGGAACTGGTCGCGATGAAGGACGAGATCGTGGCGCTGCGCGATCGGTTGAATGCGGTGATTGGGGAGTAGGGGTTAGAAGTGCGTGCTTAGGACAGCCGCTTCTTTGTGAAGGCCCGGCCGGAGTGAGACTTCAGGTACGCTTCAAAAGCGAGCGCTTTGTACTTGTCAGGGAAAGCGCAGTACCAGATCAGCTTCCAAGGCTTGAACTTGGCGGTGTGGGTGGATTTGCCAGCATCGCGCTCTGGAATCCGGCGCTTCAGATCTTCCGTAGCCCCAACGTATTCCTGCTCAGGAAATTCGATGCTGCGGAGGATGTAGACGTACCACATTGACGATTATCGCCTGGGCAGCCGCTGTGTCGGAATCTCACCAGTCCGTCTTCGCCCTTGGGGCTTCGCCGGACACCACGCTTCGCCCTTCGGGCTGTGCGCGGCTGCGCCACGCGTAGCCTGAAGGGCGAAGCGTGGTGGAGCCAGGCGGGATCGAACCGCCGACCTCTTGCATGCCATGCAAGCGCTCTCCCAGCTGAGCTATGGCCCCTTAACCGTCCGACGCGCCTTGGGCGACGCGTCGGGAAAGACCCAGAACCACAGTTCTGGAATTATCTCAAGTCTCTTCGTCACCGCCGACATCACCAATGATGTCGGTCACGTCCTCATCGCCTTCTTCGTCGTCGGCGATAAAGGTCGAATCGTCGTCGTCATCGTCCTCGATGGTCTCATCGACTTCGATGTCGTCCTCGGATTCGGGCACGACGGCCTTGACCTTGCCGGTGTTCTCCTCCGCATCGGCCTCCTCGAGCGAGACCTCCTCGACCTCCGCCGGCTCCGGCGTGGCGTCTGCGGCAGCGGCTGCGTGGCGGGCTTCGGCGCCGCGGGGCGCGCGCGCCGGCGCGATGGGCGCGATCGGCACGACTTCCCCGGTATAGGGCGAGATCACCGGATTCTTGTTGAGGTCATAGAACTTTTTGCCCGTGGTCGGGCAAATACGTTTAGTTCCGAGTTCGGACTTGGCCACGGCAGAGGAATCCTGGAAATGTCTGAAAAGCGGTGCTTCACTTGGCTAGTTGGCGGCCCGCTGTCAATAGCGCATTGCGGGAGAACGACATGCCCGTGACGGCGGGGAGACCATGTGATACCTGCCCCGCGAGTCCCGCAGGGACGTTCCGGGCCTATCCAAGGACACTAACTTGACCGATTCCGACAAGCCGACGCCGCTCCAGTCGCGCGCCAGCGGTCCCCTGACCGGGAAAGTACGGGTGCCCGGAGACAAGTCGATCTCCCACCGTGCCCTCATCCTCGGCGCGCTCGCGGTCGGAGAGACGCGGATTTCGGGCCTCCTGGAGGGCGAGGACGTCCTCAACACCGCCAAATCCATGCAGGCGCTTGGCGCCAGGGTCGAGCGCACAGCCGATTTCGCCTGGAAGGTGAACGGTGTGGGTGTCGCGGGCTTCGCGGAGCCCAAAGTGCCGCTGGATTTCGGCAACTCCGGCACCGGCTGCCGGCTCGTTATGGGCGCCGTCGCCGGCTGCCCGATCTCTGCGATTTTCGACGGCGATGCCTCGCTGCGCACCCGGCCCATGCGCCGGATTCTGGACCCGCTGGAAAAGATGGGTGCGAAGGTCGTCTCCGGCGGCGAGGGCGGCCGCCTGCCGCTGACCGTCCAGGGTGCGCGCGATCCGCTGCCGATCACCTACAAGACCCCGGTCGCCTCGGCCCAGATCAAATCCGCCGTGCTGCTCGCGGGTCTGGCCGCGCCGGGCACCACGACCGTCATCGAGACCGAGGCGAGTCGCGACCACACCGAGCTGATGCTCAAGCATTTCGGCGCCGAGATCACCTCGGTGCAGGAAGGTCAGCACGGCCGCCGTATCACGCTCGTGGGGCAGCCTGAGCTGCATGGCGCCAATGTCGTCGTGCCCGCCGATCCCTCATCGGCGGCGTTCCCCATCGTTGCTGCGCTGATCGTCGAAGGTTCCGACCTCGTCCTGTCCGATGTCATGACCAATCCGCTGCGCACCGGTCTTTTCACCACGCTGCGCGAAATGGGTGCCTCGATCGAGGAAAGTGAAGTTCGCGGCGACGCCGGCGAGCCGATGGCAAAGCTGCGCGTACGCGCCTCGAAATTGCGCGGTGTCGAAGTGCCGCCGGAGCGCGCACCGTCGATGATCGACGAATATCTGGTGCTGGCGGTGGCGGCCGCCTTCGCCGAGGGCACGACCATCATGCGCGGCCTCCAGGAGCTCCGCGTCAAGGAATCCGACCGTCTCGAAGCCACCGCCGCCATGCTCCGCGTCAACGGCGTCAAGGTCGAGGTCTCCGGCGACGATTTGATCGTCGAAGGCCGCGGCCACGTTCCCGGCGGCGGCGTTGTGGCCACCCACATGGACCATCGCATCGCGATGTCCGCGCTGGTGATGGGCTGCGCGTCGGACCAGCCGGTGACCGTCGATGACACCGCCTTCATCGCCACCAGTTTCCCGGATTTCATCCCGATGATGCGTTCGCTTGGGGCCGAGTTTTCATGATCATCGCCATCGACGGGCCCGCGGCGTCGGGCAAGGGCACGCTCGGCAAGCGCCTCGCCCACCATTACGGCTACCGTCATCTTGATACCGGCGTGATCTATCGCGCGGTGGCCTATTCCCTGATGCAGTCCGGGCATGATCTCCGGGACGAGGCGGCGGCGGTCGCTGCGGCGCTGGAACTCGATCCCGAAAGGTTCGGCAATCCCGCCCTGAAGACCCAGAAGGCCGGCGAGGGCGCCTCCATCGTCTCGGCGATCCCAAGGGTGCGCGAGGCCCTGGTCAGCTTTCAGCGGCAATTCGCCGCCGATCCGCCCGGCGCCGTGCTCGACGGTCGGGATATTGGAACGGTGATCTGCCCCCATGCCGACGTGAAGATCTTCGTCGTGGCCGACCCCAAGGTCCGCGCCCGCCGCCGGACCATGGAGGCCAAGGCGCGGGGCGAGGAGGCTGACGAGGCGGCCGTGCTCGCCGACATCATCCAGCGTGACGAACGCGACAAGAACCGGGCGATCGCGCCCCTGAAGCCGGCCGCGGATGCTTACTTGCTAGATAACTCCCAACTGGATATAGAAGGCGGCGTCCGGGCCGCCATCGACATTATCGAGGCCGTCCGAGCGGGCCGGTCGCGGGGTTAAGCCGCTGCCGTCATTGGAGGAAGCGCCCGCTCCCGCTCTTTGAGGTCGATACTCTCGGTCCCTGCTTGGGGCCGACGCGATCCAGGTTCCGGACAAAAGATTTCCACGTATCGAATGCGCGGGCCTCAGCCGGCCCGCTTCCGCTGTTCCGCCCTCCAGGTCGGAGCAGCGAGCGGTCGCTCGAAGGTTCTGCGGACCTTCCGACACTGCGCGTACGGTGCGCCCAAGAACCCAACGGCCGGCATGACATCCGCAACTGGAGAACAAATGGCTTCGACTTCTGCTGATACCTATAGCCCGTCGCGCGACGATTTCGCCGCGATGCTCGACGAGTCCTTCGCAGGCGGCAACCTGCAGGAAAGCTCAGTCATCAAGGGCAAGGTTGTTGCAATCGAAAAGGACATGGCCGTCATCGACGTCGGCCTGAAGACCGAGGGCCGCGTTGCCCTGCGCGAATTTTCCGGCCCCGGCCGCGACAGCGAGCTCAAGGTCGGCGACGAGGTGGAAGTGTTCCTCGACCGGATCGAGAACGCCCTCGGCGAAGCCGTGCTGTCGCGCGACAAGGCGCGCCGCGAAGAGAGCTGGGGCAAGCTCGAGAAGGCCTTCCAGAACAACGAGAAGGTCAACGGCGTCATCTTCAACCAGGTCAAGGGCGGCTTCACTGTCGACCTCGACGGTGCCGTGGCCTTCCTGCCGCGTTCGCAGGTCGACATCCGTCCGATCCGCGACGTTGCGCCGCTGATGAACAACTCGCAGCCGTTCCAGATCCTCAAGATGGACCGTCGCCGCGGCAACATCGTCGTGTCGCGCCGCACGGTTCTCGAAGAGACTCGCGCCGAGCAGCGCCAGGAGCTGGTGCAGAACCTCGAAGAGGGTCAGGTCATCGACGGCGTGGTCAAGAACATCACCGATTACGGTGCGTTCGTTGATCTCGGCGGCATCGACGGTCTGCTGCACGTCACCGATATCGCGTGGCGCCGCGTCAACCATCCGACCGAAGTGCTCTCGATCGGCCAGACCGTGAAGGTCAAGATCATCAAGATCAACCACGAGACGCACCGCATCTCGCTGGGCATGAAGCAGCTGTTGGACGATCCGTGGCAGGGCATCGAAGCCAAGTACCCGCTGGGTGCCCGCTTCACCGGTCGCGTCACCAACATCACCGACTACGGCGCGTTCGTCGAGCTCGAGCCGGGCATCGAAGGCCTGATCCACGTCTCCGAGATGTCGTGGACCAAGAAGAACATGCACCCCGGCAAGATCGTTTCGACCTCGCAGGAAGTCGAAGTGCAGGTGCTGGAAGTGGATTCCGTCAAGCGCCGCATCTCGCTCGGCCTCAAGCAGACCATGCGCAACCCGTGGGAGGTCTTCGTCGAAGGTCACCCGACCGGTTCGACGGTCGAGGGCGAAGTCAAGAACAAGACCGAGTTCGGTCTGTTCCTGGGCCTCGAGGGCGACGTCGACGGCATGGTCCATCTCTCCGACCTCGACTGGAAGCAGCCGGGCGAGCAGGTGATCGACAACTACAAGAAGGGCGACATGGTGAAGGCCGTGGTGCTCGATGTGGACGTCGAGAAGGAGCGTATTTCGCTCGGCATCAAGCAGCTCGAAGGCGACCCCTTCGCCGAGCCGGGCGATGTCAAGAAGGGCGCGGTCGTGACCTGCGAAGTGATCGAAGTGAAGGAGAGCGGCATCGAGGTGAAGATCACCGGTACCGACTTCACCACTTTCGTGAAGCGCTCGGAGCTCGCCCGTGACCGCAACGATCAGCGCGCCGAACGCTTCGCCGTCGGCGAGAAGGTCGATGCCCGCGTGATCCAGTTCGACAAGAAGGCCCGCAAGGTCCAGGTGTCGATCAAGGCGCTCGAAGTCGCCGAAGAGAAGGAAGCCATCGCGCAGTACGGCTCCTCCGATTCGGGGGCGACGCTCGGCGACATCCTCGGCACCGCGCTCAAGAACCGCGACACCAAGTAAGCGAAACGCAGGTTTCGCTGCATCAAAGCCCCGGCGCAAGCCGGGGCTTTTTTTGTTGTTGAGGCCGTAGCCTGGATGGAGCGACGCGAAATCCGGGATTCGTGCGGCCAGCGGGATTCTCCTAGATTGCGATTCGCTCCTCCGGGCTACCGCCTCCAATCGGCCTACGCGGCAGCCGGCCTTGTTTTCTTCTAATTGCGCCGCAATTGATGTATCCAGATAAGCCAATGCTGACGCTGCGACGGCACAACGCGCTTGGCCTTTCATTTGGAGATATTCAGATGTCGCTCGATTCGGACATCATCGTCGATCGCCGCAGGATCCGCCGCAAGCTGACGTTCTGGCGCGTATTGGCCGCGCTGATCGCGGTCGCGGCGATCGCAGGTTTCGCGCTGGTCGCGACGCCGGGTGCGCGCGGCACGTTCGCGTCCGCCGGCTCGATCGCGCGGGTCCAGATCGACGGCCTGATCCGCAGCGATTCCGATCGCACGCAGGCGCTGGAACGGCTGGAGAATTCGCAGGCTGCCGCCGTCATCGTTCACGTCAATTCGCCGGGCGGCACCACCGCCGGCTCCGAGCAGCTCTATGATTCGCTGGTACGGTTGAAGGCAAAGAAGCCGCTCGTCGTGGTCGTCGAAGGCCTCGCCGCCTCCGGCGGCTACATCACCGCGATCGCGAGCGATCACATCATCGCCCAGCAGAGCTCGCTGGTCGGCTCGATCGGCGTGCTGTTCCAATTCCCGAACGTCTCGGAGCTGTTGAAGACCGTCGGCGTCAAGGTGGAGGAGGTAAAATCCACGCCGCTGAAGGCCGCGCCCAACGGTTTCGAGCCGACCAGCCCCGAGGCACGGGCGGCGCTCGATGCGCTGGTGAAGGATTCCTATGCCTGGTTCAAGGGATTGGTGAAGGAACGGCGTGGCATGGATGACACGCAGCTCGAGAAAGTGGTTGATGGCCGTGTCTTCACCGGACGCCAGGCCATCGATCTCAAGCTGATCGATCAGATCGGCGACGAGAAGACCGCGGTGACCTGGCTGGTCGAGCAGAAAGGCGTCAAGAAGGGGCTCTCCGTGCGCGATTACAAGCTGCAGCCGCGCTTCAGCGATCTGCCGTTCCTCAAGACGGCGGCCGCGGTGACGCTGGAAGCACTGGGTTTAAGCTCGATTGCGCATCAAATCGCGCAAACCGGCGTCGTGCAGGCGGTCGATCGGCTCGGAATGGATGGGATGCTGGCTTTGTGGCAACCGGCGGCGTCGAACTGACCGGAACCGGGCGAGCCCCAGAGGTTTTTCCCGTTCGGCGCGTGCAGGGCCAGCCTGCTTTTTCGGCATTTGTCACGTATTTTCACGACGCTCAACCTTCATTTAGCGTCTTGACAGATCACGGTATTTTCACGGAAATGGTCGTCCGCACGCTCCCGGGTCCTATCTCTCGATGATCAAATCCGAACTTGTTCAGCGTATCGCCGAGCACAACCCGCATCTGTACCAGCGGGATGTCGAGAACATTGTGAATGCGATTCTCGAAGAGATCGTAGCGGCTCTCGCGCGCGGTGATCGCGTCGAGTTGCGCGGCTTCGGTGCCTTCTCGGTCAAGCATCGCCCTGCACGCGCAGGGCGCAATCCGCGCACCGGCGCCCATGTGCCTGTCGATCAGAAGAGCGTTCCGTTCTTCAAGACCGGCAAGGAAATGCGCGAACGGCTGAATCGCGACCATCCGGATCCAGGCGCGCCAGACTGAGGTCCACCTCAGGGTTTCCCGCGGTCGCCAGCGATGCGGCCGCAAGCTTGATTCAAGGCGAGCGAGCCGAGATGCGAAAATTCCTAACCGCGCTGGTCGTGATTCCGCTGGGCCTGATCCTGATGGTCTTTGCCGTGGCCAACCGGCATTTCGTCACGGTCTCGTTCGATCCCTTCGTTGCCAACGACCCGTCATTCTCGGTCACGCTGCCGCTGTTCCTGCTCCTGATCGTGGTGGCTGCGCTCGGGGTGGTCGCGGGTGGTTGTGCCGTCTGGTTAGGCCAGCGGCACTGGCGGCGTGCTGCGCGCCGGCATGACGCGGATGCCCGGGCCGCGCGAGGCGAGCTGGCCGATCTGCGGGCCCAGTCTGCCGCAGCAAGGCCTGAGTCCCAGCGCCTCCCCGTTCCCTCCGGGCTGGGGCTTTACGGGCCCGCCGGGCGAGACAAGCAGCGCGCGACGTTGTAGAAGCGGCCGCAACCGAAAGCCCGTTTCCCGGCCGCGGACCCGTGGCCTCCCTTCGCTTTGAGCCCATATCCGTCGAGAACATGTCCTTGCTCGTCAAAATCTGCGGCCTGTCCACGCCCGAGACGCTCGAAACGGCGCTCGAGGCGGGTGCCGACATGGTGGGTTTTGTGTTCTTCCCGCCGTCGCCGCGACATTTGTCGCTGGAAGCCGGCCGGGAGCTCGGCCGGCAGGTGAAGCGGCGCGCGCTCAAGGTCGCGCTCACCGTCGATGCCGACGATGCCACGCTCGACAACATCATGGACGCGCTGTCGCCGGACATGTTCCAGCTTCATGGCACGGAGAGCGTGGCCCGGCTGCGCGACATCAGGCAACGGTTCGGTCGTCCGGTGATGAAGGTCGTGCCGGTCGCAACATCAGCCGATCTCGCCGTGCTGCCCGGTTACGCAGAGGTTGCCGAACGCATCCTGTTCGATGCGCGCGCACCGAAGGACGCAACGCGGCCGGGCGGCCTCGGTGCACCGTTTGATTGGCATCTGCTCGGAAACCTGGAGCTCGCGGTGCCGTATATGGTCTCGGGCGGCCTCAGCGCCGACAACGTCGCCGAAGCCGTTCGCGTCACCCGGGCCGGTGGCGTCGACGTCTCCTCCGGTGTCGAGAGCGCCCCAGGCGTGAAAGACCCCGAGATGATCAAGGCCTTCATTCGCGCCGCGCGCGCAAGCCAAGATGCAAGTCAAGAGTTGAGCGTCCGATGAATGTTGTAAAACCCAATTCCTATCGCAGCGGCCCCGACGAGCGCGGCCATTTCGGCATTTTCGGCGGACGCTTCGTTGCCGAAACCCTGATGCCGCTGATCCTCGATCTGGAGAAAGCCTACACCGAGGCCAAGGCCGACCCGGCCTTCCAGACCGAGATGAACGGCTATCTCAAGAATTATGTCGGCCGGCCCTCGCCGCTCTATTTCGCCGAGCGTCTGACCGAGCATCTCGGCGGCGCGAAAATCTACCTCAAGCGCGAAGAGCTCAACCACACCGGCTCGCACAAGGTGAACAACGTGCTCGGCCAGATCATGCTGGCGCGGCGCATGGGCAAGAAGCGCATCATCGCCGAGACCGGCGCCGGCCAGCACGGTGTCGCCACCGCGACGCTGTGCGCGCGCTTCGGCCTCGAATGCATCGTCTATATGGGCGCCGTCGACGTCGAGCGGCAGCAGCCCAACGTCATCCGCATGGAGATGCTGGGCGCAACGGTCATTCCAGTGCAGTCGGGCACGCGCACGCTGAAGGACGCCATGAACGAGGCGCTGCGCGACTGGGTCACCAATGTGCACAACACCTTCTACTGCATCGGGACGGTCGCGGGTCCGCATCCCTATCCGACGCTGGTGCGCGACTTCCAGTCGATCATCGGCAACGAGACCAAACTGCAGATGCAGGAGATTGAAGGCCGGCTGCCGGATTCGCTGGTCGCCTGCATCGGCGGCGGCTCCAACGCCATGGGCCTGTTCCATCCGTTCCTCGACGATTCCACCGTCGAGATCTTCGGCGTCGAAGCTGCGGGCCACGGGCTGACGCAACTGCATGCGGCATCGATCGCGGGCGGCCGTCCCGGCGTGCTGCACGGCAACCGCACTTATCTGCTGATGGATGCGGACGGCCAGATCCAGGACGCGCATTCGATCTCCGCCGGCCTCGACTATCCCGGCATCGGCCCCGAGCACTCCTGGCTGCACGAGATCGGCCGCGTGAACTATCTGTCCGCGACCGACGACGAGGCGCTCGCAGCGTTCCAGTTGCTGTCAAAGCTTGAAGGCATCATCCCCGCGCTCGAGCCGGCACATGCCATCGCCAAGGTGATGGAGCTCGCGCCGAAGCGGACAAAAGATCACCTGATGGTCGTCAACCTCTCCGGCCGCGGCGACAAGGACGTCCCGCAGGTCGGCGAGATCCTGAGGGGCAAGAGCAAGTGACCACGCGTATCGACACCCGTTTCGCCGAGCTGAAGAAAGGCGGCCGCGCGGCCTTTGTCACTTTCGTGATGGCCGGCGATCCCGATCCGGCGACCTCGCTCGAGATCATCAAGGCGCTACCGAAAGCGGGCGCCGATGTGATCGAGCTCGGCATGCCTTTCACCGATCCGATGGCCGACGGTCCGTCGATCCAGGCGGCAGGCCTGCGCGCGCTCAAGGCCGGCATGACGCTGAAGAAGACGCTCGATCTCGTGCGCGGCTTCCGCAAGGACGACAACACCACACCCATCGTGCTGATGGGCTACTACAACCCGATCTACATCTATGGCGTCGACAAATTCCTGGCCGATGCGAAGAGTGCCGGCATCGACGGCCTCATCATCGTTGACCTGCCGCCGGAAGAGGACGACGAGCTCTGCCTGCCCGCGATGAAGGCCGGCCTCAACTTCATTCGGCTTGCAACGCCAACGACCGACGACAAGCGTCTGCCGGCGGTGCTCGCCAACACGTCAGGCTTCGTCTACTATGTCTCTATCACCGGCATCACCGGCGCTGCGGCCGCGGACTCCACGGCCGTCGGCGAGGCAGTTGCCCGTATCAAGCGGCACACAAAACTGCCGGTTTGCGTCGGCTTTGGCATCCGTACACCGGAGACCGCCCGCGCGATTGCCTCGCATGCCAATGGCGCCGTGGTCGGCACCGCACTGGTCGACGCCCTCAAGAACAGCCTCGATGCGGACGGGCGCGCCACCGGCAAAACCGTCAACGCCGTCGCCGAGCTGACGGCGGCACTGGCCCAGGGCGTCAAAGGCGCGCAACAGGCGGCGGAATAGGCCATAATTCCGCTGCCAAATCCGACGAGCAAGTCCGACGAGCAAGGCGGACGATACGGCGGCTTGCCGGGCCGGGTCCCGGCCGCCATATATCCCTTCAGGTGGTCCCCAGGCGGGATCGCACATCGGAGCAAACCATGAACTGGCTTACCAACGTGGTCCGGCCGAAGATCCGCAACATGCTGCGGCGGGAGACGCCGGAGAATCTGTGGATCAAGTGCCCGGATTCCGGACAGCTCGTGTTCTACAAGGACGTCGAAGCCAACCAGTTCGTCATTCCCGGCTCGAACTACCATATGCGCATGAACGCGGTGGCGCGTCTGAAGTCGGTTTTCGACAATGAGACCTGGTACGACGTCGCGCTGCCTGACGTCACGCCCGATCCGCTCAAGTTCCGTGACGAGAAGAAGTACGTCGATCGCATCAAGGATGCCCGCGCGCGGACCAATCTGAACGACGCGATCAAGGTCGGCTACGGCAAGCTCGAAGGTGCCGCCGTCGTCGTCGCCGTGCAGGATTTCGACTTCATGGGCGGCTCGCTCGGCATGGCCGCGGGCGAAGCCATCGTGCGCGGGCTCGAGCTCGCGGTCGAGAAGAAGTCGCCCTTCATCGTGTTCGCCGCCAGTGGTGGCGCGCGCATGCAGGAAGGCATCCTGTCGCTGATGCAGATGCCGCGCACCACGGTCGCGGTGCAGATGCTGCGTGAAGCAAAACAGCCTTACATCGTCGTGCTGACCAATCCGACCACCGGCGGGGTCACCGCATCCTATGCGATGCTCGGCGACGTGCAGATCGCCGAACCGGGCGCGCTGATCGGTTTTGCCGGCGCGCGCGTGATCGAGCAGACCATTCGCGAAAAGCTCCCCGAGGGTTTTCAGCGCGCCGAATACCTCAAGGAGCACGGCATGATCGACATGGTCGTGCACCGCCACGAATTGCGTCCGACCCTGGCGCGGCTCTGCCGACTGTTGACCAGGGCGCCGGCGCTTGAGACCGCGTCAAAGCCGGTGCAGCCGGTCGTCAGTCCGGCGCAGATCGTATCGGCTCCCGAAACGGCGCCGGCCGCGCCGCACGCGTGAACGCTTCCTCCGACCGCGCAAAGCCGCCGCTCGACGAATTGATCGGGCGGCTGTCGGCCCTGCACCAGAAACGCATCGATCTCGGGCTGGAGCGGATGCACCGCCTGCTCGACCGGCTCGGTCATCCCGAGCGCAAGCTGCCGCCGGTGATCCACATCGCCGGTACCAACGGCAAGGGCTCGACGCTCGCTTATCTGCGCGCGACGCTGGAGGCCGCCGGCCTGCGCGTCCACGCCTACACGTCGCCCTATCTCGTTCGCATCAACGAATGTTTCCGGCTCGGCCGCGTCGGTGGCGGTGTGCTGGTCAGCGACGACGAATTGCGCGCGGCGCTGGAACAGGTCGAGCGTGTCAATGCCGGTGAGCCGGCCACCGTGTTCGAGCTCAAGACGGCGGCTGCATTTCACCTGTTCGCGCAGAACCCCGCCGATGTGGTTCTGCTGGAGGTCGGCCTTGGCGGCCGGCTCGATTCCACCAACGTGGTTGACGCGCCGGCGGCCTGCGTGATCACGCCTGTCAGCATGGACCACATGGATTTTCTGGGCGACACCTTGACGTCGATCGCGGGCGAAAAGGCCGCGATCATCAAGCGCGGCGTGCCTGTGGTTTGCGCGGAGCAGTCGGCTGAGGCGATGGCCGTGATCGAGGCGCAGGCCAAGCGCATGCGCGCCCCATTGTTTGCCGCGGGCGAGAGCTGGCACGTCAACGTCGAAAACGGGCGGCTGGTTTATTCCGATGAGCGCGGCTTGATGGATCTCACCGCGCCGCGCCTGTTCGGGCGCCACCAGTTCGACAATGCCGGCCTCGCCATCGCGACGTTGCGGGCCACCAACGCCTTCAAGGTCAACCAGGCGGCGTTCGAGGCCGGGATCGTCGGTGCGGAATGGCCGGCGCGGATGCAGCGCATTGCGTCTGGAGAGCTGCTCGCTTGGGGGCCGCAGGGATCGGAGATCTGGCTCGACGGCGGCCACAATGCGGAAGGCGGCCGCGTCGCGGCGGCCGCACTCGGCGATCTCGAAGAGCGGGTGTCGCGGCCGCTGGTCGTGATCGCCGGCATGATGGCCAACAAGGACGCGCAGAGTTTTCTCGCCAATTTCGCCGGTCTGACCCGCCACATCATCGCGGTGCGGATTCCCGACACCGACAACGCCATGCCGGTCGACCGCCTCACGGATGCCGCCCGCAGCCTCGGCATGCGCGTCGAGCCCGCGCCCGGCGTCGAGGCCGCACTGCGCGCCCTGGCGAAGCTCGCCTACGAAGTGCCGCCGCGCATCCTGATCACCGGCTCGCTCTATCTCGCCGGCCACGTGCTCGCCATCAACGGCACGCCTCCTGTATAGTCTTCGTTCCATCCGGGCTACAGGAAGACCCATGCGTTTTGCCGCGATTGCCGACGTCCACGGAAACTACCTCGCGCTGGAAGCTGTGCTCGCCGACATCCGCGCGCAGGGCGTCTCCGACATCGTCAATCTCGGCGATATGCTGAGCGGCCCGCTCGATGCGCGCCGCACCATCGAGATCCTGATGAAGCTCGACGCCGTGCACGTGCTCGGCAATCACGACCGCTATCTGCTCGACCGTCCTCCGGAGAAGATGGGCTCGTGGGATCGCCCGGCCCATGTAGCGGTCAATGCCGCGCAACTCGACTGGCTGCGCGCGCAGCCGATGACGCGCGTGTTTCGCGAGCAGGTGTTCCTCTGCCACGCGACGCCCGACAATGACGAAGTCTATTGGCTCGATACCGTGCATCCCGACGGCGCGGTGGCGCTGTCGCCGCTCGATCGCATCGAAGAGTTTGCGCAAGGTATCGCGCAATCGCTGATCCTGTGCGCCCACACCCATCTCGCCCGTGCCGTACGACTTCGGGACGGAAGGCTGATCGTCAATCCTGGCAGCGTCGGCGGCCCAGGTTTTCGTGACAAGCATCCTTTCCCGCATGTCGTCGAGGCCGGCACACCACACGCGCGCTATGCGATTCTCGAGCTAACCGATGGCGCCTGGCAGGTCACGTTCCGCCATGTCGTCTACGATCACGAGATGATGGCCGCGCTCGCTCGCCGCAACGGCCAGCCGGAGTTGGCGAACGCGTTGGCGACGGGATGGCTCGGATAGTTGTCGCTCCATCTGGGCTACCGGCTACAGCTGTTTCAACAGCTTTATCGGGTCCACCACCTTCTGCTTCAGCTGCTCGAAGCTGCATTGCCGCGGGGCCTTGTCGGGGCGCCAGCGCAGGATCGAGGTACCGTGGCGAAAGCGGTCGCCGCTGAAATGATCATAGCAGACCTCGATCACGAGCTTCGGCTTGAGCGGACACCACTTCGCAGACCGCTCGGTGGACCAGCGGCTCGGCCCGCCCGGCGCGTTGCCGGTGAAGCCCGGCTCGCCGATCAGCGCCTCTAACCGATCGGTCAGGTCAGGCTTTTCCGTCGCCTTGATTGCCGAGGTGAAACCGACATGGTGCAGGAGACCTCCGTCGTCATAGAGTCCGAGCAGCAGCGACCCGACCACCTTGCGGCCGGCGATCTTGTTGGTGGCATAGCGGAAGCCGCCGACCACGCAATCGGCGCTGCGGAATTTCTTGATCTTCTGCATGCCGTCGCGATTTCCCGCCTGGTAGGGCAGGTCGACGCGCTTGGCGATGACGCCGTCCGAGCCGCCACCGGATTGCGCCAGCCACTTTTTCGCAATGGCGTAGCTCGTCGTCGCCGGTGAGAGGCGGAAGATGCTGCCTTTCAGATTGGCTTTGGCAAACGCTTCCAGCGCCGGCCGTCGTTCGCTCAGCGGCTGCTCGGCAAGCTGTTTCTCCCTGGTCGTCGCAAGCAGATCGAAGCCGAGATACAGCGCTGGCGTTTCCTCCGAGAGCTTCTTCACACGGCTCGCCGCAGGGTGAATGCGTTGCAGCAGCGCGTCGAAGGAAAACCCCTTGCCATGCGGCACGACGATCTCGCCGTCGAGCGTGAAGCGATCCGCCTTCAGCTTCAGCGCTGCGGCGACGATCTCGGGGAAATAGCGCGCGAGGTCTTCGCCGGATTTCGAGCGCAGGTCAATGCTGCCGCCGTTGCGCGACAGCAGGCAGCGGAAGCCATCCCATTTCGGCTCGTATTGCCACTCCTTGCCGCGCGGGATCGCATCGACCGAGCGCGCCTCCATCGCCACGAGAGATGTCGATTTTCGCGCGCGTCTTGCAGGGGAAGGCACAGGCAGGACTCGTCTTACGCTGGAACTGTCCCATCAACGCAAAACGGCCGGCTTTCGCCGGCCGTTTCCAAAAATAATTTCGTGCAGGCGCGGATCAGACCGCGGAGGTGATCCACTGCTGCAGCTTTGCCTTCGGCGCCGCGCCGACCTGGCGGGAGGCCATCTCGCCGCCCTTGAAGATCATCAGGGTCGGAATCGACATCACGCCGTATTTCGACGCCGTCTTCGGGCTCTCGTCGACGTTGAGCTTCACGATCTTGACCTTGTCGCCCATCGCGCCGGCGATCTCGTCGAGCGCGGGTGCGATCATGCGGCAGGGGCCGCACCATTCGGCCCAGAAATCGACGACAACGGGGCCGTTTGCCTTGAGCACTTCGGCTTCGAAATCGGTGTCAGAAACCTTACCAACGGCCATGGGAGTACCTCGTACCTGAGAGAAGGGCGCGACGGGAATCGCGCCCGAGATCATGGCGTCAACCTATGAATGGCTCCTTGCCGGGTCAAGGACGCTCACACCGAGATGAAGAGATGCCAGCGCCGCGTCCAGCGCGGGAGCCGAAATCTCCATATATTCAAGGGACTCGGTCCAGAGCAGGACGGCGCGGACCGGCTTTTGGGGATAAAGCTTCGAAAGCACCGCCCGGTACAGCGCAAGCTGCCGGACATAGGCGGCGGGCGCCGCGGCGGCGCTCTTGGGAGCCGCCTGATTGGTCTTGAAATCGACGATCAGGACCTCATCCGGCCGAACGACCAGCCGGTCGATCTGGCCGGACACCAGCGCTGGGGAGCGGCCCTGCCGCTCCAGTCTGCCGACGATCGCGACCTCCGCCCGGCTGCCGGCGGCAAACACCGGCGCAAACCGCGGCTCGGCGATCAAGGCGAGCACCTTGTCGGCCAGCGCGGTCCGGTCGGCCTCCGCCCAGTCTGCGGCATTGCGCGCCAGGAAGCCGAGCGCGGCCTCGCGCCGGCGCTCAGTGGCGATGTGGGGGAGCGATTGCAGCAGCCGATGCACCAGCGTGCCGCGTTGCAGCGCGAGCGCGCGGGACTGCAGTGATTCGCCCGACAGCACCGCGCGGCCGTCCCCGGACGGCTGGCCGGAGGGGCGCACCGGATCGTCGTCGATGGTCTCGCGTGGTGCCCGTGTCCGCAGCCAGCCCGGGAGCGCGGTCGCCTGGTCCAACGAGACCGCGGGCATGCCCAGCGCCACGACATCCTCCGGTCGGGAGAAGCGCGTCACCTTTCCCAGCGGCGTCTCGATCGTCTCTTTCGCCAGGCCCGAGCCGGCGAGCCCGGTGTCGACCAGATCGTACCAGCTCAGCTTGCGGACCGTCTTCATGTTGCCGGGCATGCAGCCGCCGACGATGAGCCGGTCGGCGGCGCGCGTCATCGCAACGTAGAGCAGGCGGCGATATTCGTCCTCGGTCTCCTCGAGCATCGCCTTGCGGGCGTCGGCGACGGGCTTGGGATCGTCCGCCTTGCGTCCGGCCCAGACCACCACCTCGCCGCCATTGCCGCGCGGGACCTGGATCAGCCGCAGCCGCTGCGAATCCGCAGGCGACGATGTGGTGTCGACCATGAACACGACCGAGGCCTCCAGGCCCTTGGCGCCGTGCACGGTCATCACCCGCACCTCGTCGCGCGAGATCTCCATGTCGCGCTTCACCTCGGTATCGGCCGAGCGCAGCCAGGCCATGAAACCCTGCAGCGAGGCCGGCGCCTTGCGCTCGTAATTCAGCGCCAGTTCCAGGAATTCGTCGAGCGCGTCATTGGCCTCATGGCCGAGCCGGCGCAGCATGCGCGCGCGTCCGCCGTCGCCCCCGAGCAGCCAGGCGTAAAAGGCGAACGGCGTCTCCTCGCGGGCTCGGGTTTCGCAGGCTTCGAGGCGTCGCAACGCCGCGGTAAATTTTTCGCTTGTCGCGGCATGCTCGCCAAGCGCGCGGCGCAGCGATCCCTTGCGATCCCAGGCCAGCTGGAACAGATCGTCGTCACCGAGCCCGAACAGCGGGCTCTTCAGCGCCACCGCGAGCGCGAGATCGTCCTGCGGCAGCAACAGCGCGTCCGCGAGATTCATCAGGTCGATGATTCCGATGTGCTCGGTGAGCTTGAGCCGGTCGGCGCCGGCGACCGGAACATTGGCGTGCTTCAGCGCCTGGATCACCGCGTCGAAGGCATTGCCGCGCCGCCGCACCAGGATCAGCATGTCGCCATAGCGGAGCGGACGCCGCTCGCCTTCGTGCCCGGTCAGCGTGCCGCTCTCGACCAGCCGCTTGATCTCGGTCTGGATGCGGCGCGCGAGCTTCACCTCGGGGCTGGTGGCGGCGACGCCGTCGAACGGCGCGCGCCAGCCCTCGATCTCCTGCCTGTCGTCGGCCTCCGCAAGGTCCCACAGCTCGATCACGCTGGGACCGGCATCGCCGAGTGCATTGTGCAGGGGATGACCGGTCTCGACCGAATGGATGCTCTTGTAGATCGCGGGCTCGCGGAAGACGTGGTCGACCGAATGCAGGATCGCGGCGCCGGAGCGGAAGGAATAGGTGAAGGCGACCGGATCGAATTTCAGTCCGGCGGCCGTGAACTTGCGGTGCAGCTCGCGCCGGCGCGCGTCGAATTCTCGGGGCTGAGCCCCCTGAAACGAGAAAATCGACTGCTTCTCGTCGCCGACAGCGAAGACGGTGCGGTTCAGGCCCTCGCGCGCGCCCTCGCCGGCGGTGAACTCCGAGATGATGTGCGCGACGATGTCCCATTGCCGCGGACTGGTGTCCTGGGCTTCGTCGATCAGCACGTGATCGACGCCGCGGTCGAGCTTGTAATGCACCCAGCCGGAGGAAACGCGGTCGAGCATCGCCAGCGTCTTGTCGATGAGATCGTCATAGTCAAGCAGACCGCGCTCCTGCTTCTCGCGGCGGTAGTTTGCGGCAGCCGCCGTCGCGATATGCAGCAGGGCGGCGGTGCGGTCCCGCATGGTCACCGCACGGCGCTTCTCGACCAACCCACTGACGCGCTGCGCCTCGTTCTCGAACAGGCGGGCGACGGACGGGTTGTGATCGCAGAACTTCTTGGTCAGCACCGCCTTGCGCGGCAGCTTTTCGTCGGTCAGGAAAACGCTGAGATAGGCATCGACCTGCGCGCCGCCGGAAAACACCTTTGCCTCGCGAAGCCGGCAGGCCTGGTCGTTGTCGGACTTGCTGCCGTCCTCCAGTGCAAAAGCGATGTCATCCCAGCGCGATCGCGGCAGGAATGGACCGTCGACAATCTCGGTCTCGACGTCCTCGATCCGATCGCTCGCGTCCACGCCCAGCGCGGCCGACATCTGCGCAGCAGCCAGCTCCGCGCTGCCGGCTTCATCGGTCCAGGCCATGAAGTGATCGCGGCTCAGGCAAGCCTCGCGCACCACTTCCTTGAAGGTGACATCGGCGGCGCTCGCCATCGCGGTCAGCAGCGCGCGGCCGGTGACGCTGTCAGGGTCGCGCGCGGCCTCCAGCAGCACCTTCAGATTGGCGCGTTCCATCATGTCGGTCTGGTCGCGCTCGTCGATCACGGCGAAGCGCGCCGGCACGTTGGCCTCGAACGGAAACTGCTGGAGCAGGCGGGTGCACAGCGCGTGGATGGTCTGCACCTTCAGCCCGCCCGGCGTCTCCAACGCACAGGCGAACAGCTTTCGTGCGTCGCGCCGCAATTTTGCAGTGGGGTGCGGGATGCCGACCGCGCGAATCGCTGCATCGAGTGCGGTGTCGTCGAGTGTCACCCAATGCCCGAGCGTGGTGAACACGCGCTCGGCCATGTTGGCGGCGGCCGCCTTGGTGAAGGTGATGCAGAGAATTTTTTCCGGCGGCACGCCCGCGAGCAGCAGGCGGATCACCCGCTGCACCAGTACATGGGTCTTGCCCGAGCCGGCATTGGCCGACACGAAAGCCGAGGCGGTCGGATCCGATGCGCGCGCTTGCCTGGCGCGCACTTCATCCGGGATGGGGCGCGGTGCCTTCACCATTCCTCGATCCCCAATCCGCCGGCCGCGGACCATTCCTTGATCCGGGCGAGATCGTCATAGGCGCCGTAGCGATTCGTCCACATCGGCAGGTTCAACGAGGTGTAGGGCTGGTTCTCGTCCTCGAAGGCGCGGATCAGCGCCTCGAGCTTGGCCCGTGCTTCGGCGGCGGCCGTATCAGGCGGCTGCGGCTCGTCGCCCTGCTTGAACTTGAGTTCGAGAATGCGTTCTTCGCCCGGCGGATTATTGCCGCTCAGGCGAACATAGACGAGCTGGCTCACGGACGCGCCGGCGTCGATGTCGGGAAAACCGCCCTCACGCAGGATTGCGGCTTCCAGCGTGAGCTGCGGCGACAGGCCCATGCGGACCTGCTTGCCGGTCGGTGGCTGGCCGGTCTTGTAGTCGAGGATGGCGTAGCCACCGCCCCGGCGCCGCTCGATGCGGTCGGCGCGGGCGGAGAGACGGAAGCTGCGCCCATGGTCGAGCGGGATCGAAATCTCGCCGCGAGTTTCCGCGGCGATCGCCTCGATCGCGTCGCGCCGCGCCGTTTCCCATTCGCCGAACCAGCGCGCGATGCGCTGGAAGCGCGGCCACCACAGCGCCCGCGCCTCGGGTCGCTCCATCAGCGGCGCGAAGTATTTTTCGCCGATCGCGCGCAGCACCCGCGCGGGATCGTCGGGCAGATTCGTGGCGTAGCGTTCCGTGAACTCCCCGAGCGCATCGTGGATCGCCGAGCCGCGGTCGGCGGCCGACAGCGGCATGTCGACGGGATCGAGCGCGTCGAGCCGCAAAATGTGTTTTGCGTAGATCGTATAGGGATCGCGCAGCCAGTCCTCGATCCCGGTCACAGACATCCTGAGCGGGCGGGTCGCGCGCGGCGGTCGCGGCTCGGGCTGCTTGATCGGCCTCACCTCGTCGGGCTGGTCCAGCGCGGCTGCGAACTGCACGTATTTCTCGCCCGCGCGAATCGCGGCCTTCCAGTGCGCATCGCCCGCGACGGCCTCTAGCCGATGCAGGAAGCGCGAGGCGACCGCCGGCGCGCCGCCAGCCTTGGCGGAGTGGGTGAGGATGACCTCGTCGCCGCCGAGCAACTGCGCAAAATCATGCGCAGAGAGGCCGATCCGGCGTTCCGGCAGATCGAGGCCCAGCTCGTGCCGCATCGGCCGGCTCAGCCACGGATCGATGCGCGGCGCCGGTGGCCAGACCCCCTCGATCAGCCCGCCGACGATGATGCGGTCGGCCTGCATCAGGCGCGATTCCAGCGGGCCGTAGATCTGAAGCCGCGCGCCCGGCCTGTCCCGCCGCCGCACCGCGCGATCGCTGAATGCGGTCTGGAACACGTCTGCGTAGTCGGGCAGCGTGACCATCAATCCGCTGGTGGTGCCGCTGCGCAGGAGATCGTCGAAGGCGCTCGCGAGCGCCAGGCCTTCGCGCTCCTCGAACGCCAGCGGGATGCCCTGCTCGTCGCGCGATAGCTCGATCATGATCTCGCGATGCCGATGCGCGAGTTCGGCGAAGTCGTACGGCTTTGATGAAGCAAGACTCTCGATCGGCGCCAAGGCTTGTCGCAAGCTATCGATCAGCGCCTGAATACGATCGAGGTCTTCCGCCTTGAGACGTGCACGCGGCTCGGCCTTGTGCAGTGCGGAGACCTCGCTGCGCCACAGCTTTGCCAGCTCCTCGCGGAATCGATTGAACTCGCGCAGTAGGCCGGCGGTGCCCGCAGGCGGCCGCGTTCCGCGCAACAAAGCGAGCTCCAGGCCTTCGATCGCCGCCTTCCATGCGCCGGGCGCCCGGCCGAGCCGGCACAGCGGATGCTTCAGCATCGCCAGCAGCGTCGGCGGCTCCAATCCCTTGGTCGCCGCCTCCGCTGTCAGTCGCGCAAAGACGCCGGCGGAGGTTTCCATCAGGACGTCGCCGCCGGAATCATCGAATGCGAGATCCCATCGGCTCAGCGCGGCCATCACGCGCCGCGCCAGCGCGCGATCGGGCGTAACCAACGCTGCGGACTTGTCGAGATGCCTCGCCTCGCGCATCGCAATGGCGATCGCGAGCGCTTCCATTTCAGGATTGGGAGCTTCGACAACCGCGAGGTTCTTCATGCCCCCGGTGATCTTTAAGGCCACATCCGGCTGCTTCAGCCGGTCGTGCCAGATCTCGGTCTTGGCCGACGGCCGCATCGATTCCGACGCCAGCAGATCGCGGCCGCCTTCCGCCGGAGGCTTGAGGATATCGACGTCGCTGCGCTTGATGCCAAAGCGATCCAGCAGCGCGTGCATGGCGTATTGCGGATGGTTCGAGACCGGATGCTCCGCGAACTTGCCGAGCGAGTCGCGGACGCCGCCGATGCTGCGCCAGGCATCGTCGTCGAGATCGGTGTCGAGGCCGGGCAGCACCACGGCGCCATGCGGCAGCGAGGCGACTGCGTGGAGAAATCTTGCCGTGGCCGGCATCGAGCCGGTCGAGCCGGCCGCGATCACGGGGCCATGGGGATGCGCGGTCAGCCGCTTGGCTTCGGCATCGATCAGAAGGTCGCGGCGGGCAGCGGGCTCGATCCGGTTGATCTCGGCGAGATGACCGGGCCAGGCGATGCGCGCGATGCGCAAAAATTCAAGCGAGTGCTGCCAATACCGATCGAGCATATCGGGCACGAGGCCGTCGAGCGCGCTCCAGTCGACGCCGCGCGTGACCATGTCGTCGATCAGCCGCGCGAGATCGGACGCCAGTGCCAGCGTCGAGGCGGGGCCGCCGACGACGAGCGGAGACAGCACCGGGCCCTTGGCCCAGGCCGCGACGAGGTGCGCCAGTGTCAGCCGCCGTTCGAGCTCGCCGAGCCGCGGCGGAATATCGAGCGGCGTTGCGTCGGAAAACTGTTCGCCCTCATCGGCGAAAGCGAGTTCATCCTCGTCGATGTCGCCGAGCGCGACGATGCGCGGCAGCACGACGGCGTCCGCCTTCATCTCGTCGAGGAAAATCTCGCGGACGACGCGCATGGCGCGTCGTGTCGGCAGGTACAGCGTGGCATCCGCCAGCCGTGCCGGCTCCTTGCGCGCCTCAAAGCCGTCGACCAGCCGACCGTCAAGCAGGCTTGCGACGACGGTGCGCAGAAACGGAACTGAGACTGGAACGCTGAAAACGCGCATGAGCTGCCTGATTCGGGAATCAGGCGCCAATATAGGGAGGCGGACTCAAATGGATATGGGCGGAAGGGAGATAGTCCCCGCTGTTCGCCGGACCAATACAGGTGCGGTAGGGTGGGCAAAGGCGCGACGCGCCGCGCCCACCATGTTTCCGCGAGTTTCAGCTTAGATGGTGGGCACGCTTCGCTTTGCCCGCCCTGGCACCGCGTCCGGGACAATAGCGCAGCCCTACGCCACGCTCTCCAGAAACGCCTCTTCCGCCGCGTGCACGGCATCGGGCGTGCCGACATGCATCCAGACGCCGTCGAGGCGAAGGCCGAACAGCCGCTCCTGCTCGTTGGCACGGTCGAACATCTTGGTCAGCGAGAACTCGCCCGTGGGGGCATCGGCGAAGATCGACGGCGACAGGATCGCTGCGCCGGCATAGACGAACGGAACGACCTCTTTTTCCTTGCGCTTGCGCAGGGCGCCGTCGGCCAGCATGCCGTAATCGCCGCGGCCGCTATAGCCGATGCTGGTCGCCGTCGGCGCCATCAGCAGCAAAATGTCCATCCGCGCGGGATCGAAGTTTTCGGCGAGCCGCGTCAGGTTGGAGCGCACGCCGTCGATCCATAGCGTGTCGGAATTGACGTGAAAGAACGGTGCGTCCCCGAGCAGCGGCAGTGCCTTGACCACGCCGCCGCCGGTGCCGAGCACCTGGTCGCGCTCGTCCGAGATGGTCACGCGCGGATGCTGACGGGATGCGGTGTGATCGATGATCTGGTCCGGCAGGTAGTGCACGTTGACCACCGCCTCGCTCACGCCGGCCTGGCCGAGCTTGTCGAGCACATGGTCGAGCAGCGGCTGGCCGGCCACCGGAACCATCGGTTTCGGCATCTTGTCCGTCAACGGACGCATGCGCAGGCCGAACCCTGCGGCGAGCACCATGGCTTTGGTCGGTTTGACGGACATCCTTCGCTTTCTCAGACCTACTGATTTCGCGTTCGCAGCAATCCTAACACGAGGTTCGACTGACCGCACCGCGTCTTAACCGCCTTAACCACCTGCCATGACGCTTGTACGACGGGTGTTGCCGTTACGCCCCGATGGATGTGGAACGCGCCTTTTTCTTCTTGTCGCCGAGCTTGAGAAAGTTGACGCCGATCTGGTCGCCATTGACCCAGGCGAGCTCGCAGCGTCGGTACGCAAGTCCGGTGGACGACAGCAGCAGAAAAAACTCCTTCAGATGCAAGCCTTCGACCGAGCCGTCGATGGTCAATTTGGCGCCGCTGTCGGAGACGTCCTCCATGGTGCAGTCGCGCCGCCAGGTGCCGTCGATACCCATCATCTGGGCCGCGATCCCGCGCTCGAAAACAACCCGGCTGTTGCCGCGCTCGTCCGTCTTCACCGCCATCTGCCCTGCTCCAGCCCGTAATCATCCGGCTGCTCCGCCGCGAGATTACCGGCATCTTGGCTAACAGCCGGTAAATCGGGCCCCGAATCAGTCGTTTCAGCCCCTACTGGCCTTTCAGTCTTGGGCCGGGCCTTGGGGCGGCGGGACGTTGGCGACATACCAGTCGCGCAGAGGGGCGAGCGCGGGATGCGCCAGGGAGCGCTGGAGATAGGTCCAGATCCGCGGCTGGTGACGCAGATAATGCGGTTTGCCGTCGCGGCGGTTGAGGCGGGCGAAGGTGCCGAGCAGACGCGTGTTCCGCTGCGCCGACATGATGGCGTAGAGCTCGGCGAAGCCGGCCGCGTCGAAGCTCGCGTCGCTCGCGCGGCGAGCCTTGATGTAGCGCGACAGCAGCGTCAGTTCGATCGCCTCGGGCACGTCGATGCGGGCATCCTGGAGCAGCGACACCACGTCGTACGATTGCGGCCCCAGCACGGTGTCCTGGAAATCGATCACGCCGACGCGTTCGATGCCGGTGCGATTCCCGAGCCAGATCAGGTTCGGCGAGTGATAGTCGCGGATGATCCAGGTCTTCGGCGAGGCCTGCGGTTTCTTCAGCAGCTCGCGCCACATCGCGAAAAATGCGGCGCGCTTCTCGTCGTCGAGCGGCGCATTGCGATCGGGCAGGTACCATTCCGGCATCAAGCCGATTTCGATCAGCAGCGCTTCGGTATCGAAGACGGGAATGGCGTAGGTCTGCCCGCCGAGCGGCAGCGTTTCCGGCAGCGTCTTGCCGTGCAGCGCGGCCAGTAAATCGGCCGCGGCTTCGTAGCGTTCGACGATCGGGCGCGGCGGATCGCCCTCGATCACGCCTTCGCTGCCGAAGTCTTCGCTGATCAGGAATCCATGGTCGAGGTCGGAATGATGGATTGCGGGCGCGGAGATTCGTTGCGCGCGCAGGCCCTCGTCGATGGCGACGAAGGGTTTGATGTTTTCGGCGAGATGCACCGCGGCGCTGTAGGATTTTCCGTTGTACATGGCAGCACCATCCGGGCGCTGCGGAGAATTCATGAGGATGACGATTTCGTCGTCGCGGAGCAGCCGCGCATAGGAGCGGGTCGAGGCGTCGCCCGCCATGCGCTTGCGCGTTGTCTCCATGTAGCCGGATGCATCGAGGAATTCGCGCAGCGCCTGCAGCCGCGCGACGGTGGCGGCAGCATTGCCATGGCCGGTGATGTCGGCGGCGCGTGCATTCGAGCCCAATGCCGGCCGGTGCGTCAGCGCGATGTCGATGCGGTCTTGAGGCATCGCCGACGGTGCGCGCTCCGGCCATTCGATCAGGACGAGGGTTGCTTCCGGCAGCGGCGCCAGCCCTATCTCTTCGAGCTCGCTCTCGTCCTCGACGCGGTAGAGGTCGGCATGCATCACCGGGAATGGCGGCAGCTCGTAGCCCTGCACCAGCGTGAAGGTCGGGCTCGGCACTTCCAGTGCATCGTCGCCGGCGAGGTAGCGGATCATGGCACGCGCCGCCGCGGTCTTGCCGGCCCCGAGATCGCCGGTGAGCGTGATGACATCGCCGGGGCCGACCAGCAGCGCGAGGTCGGCCATCAGTTGCGCGGTGGCCGTCTCGTTGTGGAGCGCGACGGAGAATGTGGTTGGCGCAGTCATTCGGCGGCGTCGCGATGCGCCGCCTGGTCGGTCGGGAAGTCACAGATCACGACCGTGCCCCTGCCCACGATCGAATCGACCCGGATATTGCCGCCATGCAGCTCGACGAAGGAGCGCACCAGCGACAGGCCGAGCCCGGCGCCGCGGTGACGCGAGCCTTGTGAGCGGCTTTCGAACCAGTTGAACACCTTGTCCTTCATGTCGGCAGGTATTCCAGGCCCGGAATCTGTCACGGTGAAGACCACACTGCGTTCGGTGCGGCGGGCGCTGATGCCGACGGTGGAATCCGGTGGAGAAAACCCGACGGCGTTGGCGAGGAGGTTATAGAGCACCTGCACCACGCGCTTCTCGTCGCCGGTGAAGTTGCCGACATCGGGCGCGATCTCGACCTTGAGGCGGATGCGGTCGGTGGCGAGCCGGTCCTGGAGACCTTCGGCGGCGAGCTCGATGGTCTTGCTGACGTCGACCGGGCCGAGTTCCAGCTTCATGGCACCGGCGTCGATGGTGGCGAGATCCAGAATGTTGTTGGTCAGCGCCAGCAGCGCATTGGTCGATTTGGTGACGTAGTCGAGATATTCGGCCTGTTTCGGCGTCAGCGGCCCGGTCGAGGGATCGCTGAGGAAATGCGCGAAGCCGATGATGGTGGTGAGCGGCGAGCGCAGCTCGTAGGAGACGTGGTGGACGAAATCCACCTTCATCTGGTCGGCCGCCTCCAGCGCCTCGTTGCGCTCACGCAGCGCGCGCTCGACGTTCTCGGTGTCGGTGATGTCCTGGAAGGTCAGCATCGTGGCGCCGTCGTGCAGGGGCCGGATCATGCCGTCGAGCACGCTGCCGTCCTTGCGCTCCAGCTTCAGCGGAATGTCGGCGCGGCTCTCGATCGAGGTGACGGCCTCGCGGATCTGTCGCCAGACGACCGCGTCGTCGAATAGCTGATGGCACCAGCCCTCGACCGTCTGGATGTGCGGCTCGTCGCGCATGGCGTCAACGGACAGCTTCCACATCCGGACGAAGGCCGGGTTGAACAGCTGCGCCTTGCCGTTGCTGCCGAACACCGCGACGCCCTCGGCCAGGCTGTCCAGCGTTTCGCGCTGGACCCGGATCATGCCGTCGAAGCGGCGGGCGAGCTCGAGGCTCTCGGTGACGTCGTCGAACAGATAGGTGACGCCGCCTTCGGGGTTCGGCGTGGTAACGACGGAGAGCGCGCGGCCGTCGGGCAGGTACCAGGTGTCCTTGGCAGCCTCGACCGCGCGATAGGCCTCGTGCAGCTTGGCCTTCCAGGCGCGGAAGTCCGGCTGTTCCGGCAATTTGCGCGCGGCGCGGAGCTTGTCGAGCACGCTGGAATCATCGGGGTTGGCGTCGAGAAAGGTACGGTCGAGGTCCCACAGCTGGCGGTAGGAATCATTGTAGAAGGCGAGCCGGCGCTGGCCGTCGAACACGGCGACGCCGGAGGAGAGCTGGTCGAGCGTGCGGCGATGCGCTTCCGCCATCCGCACCAGCGCTGAGCTCAACCCATCCGCCTCGCTGGCATCGATGGCAACGCCGACATTGCCGCCGCCGACATTGACGGCGCGCACGTCATAGATGCGCCGCTCGCCGCCGATCACGATCGGCAGGCGCGAGGTGAAATTGGCCGCTTCCTTCAGCCCCCGCTCCATCGCGCTCCGGTCGGCGCTGTCGAGCAGCTCGAGCTTGCGCTCCTGGGCGTCGGTGATGCTGGCCGCCTCGGTCGCACGGACATAGGCGGGGTTGGCGTAAGCCAGCGCGCCGTTCTCGCCCTTGGCCCAGATCGGCCAGGGTGCGGCGGTCGCGAAGCCGCGCAGCATCTCCGTCTCGTCGGAGAGGGCTTTGTAACGCAGATTGGTCTCGGCCAGATCGCGGCGGAGCCCTGAGAGTTCGCGAATCCTGACGATGGCCTGGCCGCCGATGGCGCGGCCGATGGCCTCCAGCGTGTGGCCATGCGCGGTGGTGAGCGTCAGCTGGAACCCGTCGCCGCGGTCGCGCAGCGCGTCGACGGCGTGGTCCATCCGGAGCGCCGGTTCCGGCGGCAACCAGGTTCCAAACGCCAGCACGCGCTGTGGAGAGGAGTCGCGCGGCAGCACCATGGAGGTGTCACCGGAGATCTGCGCGCGATTGTCGCCGGCCGGCCAGGAGATCAGGATCTGCGGCTCGGCAAACAGCAATGCGCCGAATCGGTCGGCCTGGAGCTGGAGTTCCCCGATCCGTGCGCGCAGCCGCGCCTCGTTCTTCGCCGTGCGAACGCGCGTGCGCATCAGGAGGATCGCGGCCACCACCGAGAAGCCGAGCAAGGCCAGCGCGGTGGCCAGCACCGCGAGCTCCTGCCGGTTGAAATCCAGCAACGTTGAGAGTGTGTCGACGAGGTCGGCGGCCTCAGCCGGCGCAGCCGGCAGCAGCGCTGCGAGAGCGCTTCCCAACAAGCCGTTGCGCACGAGCGATGTGCACGACAGCAGCGTCCGACGCATCGACACGATCACGCCTGACATAGTTGCCCCAAGATCGCACGAATTTGCGCGCGGCGACCCCCGTCGCGCGCGAATCAAACGACAATACCCTCACCGTGACTCCACCGGTAAGAGTCCAGATCGTGAACGCAAAGGCGGTCCCAAAAAAATGCGGGGCGCGGTGTTCCAATTCACGTAGTTCCTCGGGTGATTCGGCCGGATGTGCCGCGCCTAGCGGCCGGTCGAGCCGAATCCGCCGGCGCCGCGGTCGGTCGCCGACAATGTCGCCACGGGAATGAGCGTAGCCTGCACCATTGGCGCGATCACCATCTGCGCGATGCGCTCGCCGCGCTTGACCACGAAGGCGGTCTGGCAGTGATTGATCAGGATCACCTTGATCTCGCCGCGATAGTCCGCGTCGATCGTTCCCGGCGAGTTCAGCACGGTGACGCCGTGCTTGGCGGCAAGGCCCGAACGCGGCCGCACCTGCGCCTCGTACCCGGGCGGCAACGCGATCGCGAGTCCCGTCGGCACCAGCGTGTATTGGCCGGGCGCGAGCGTCAGGGGCTCGTTCTCGGCTACCGCCGCCATCAGGTCGAGACCGGCGGCATCATTGGTCTGATAGGCCGGCAGCGGCAGCCCCTCCGCATGGGGCAGGCGTTGCAGTTCGACGGTGACTTTGGTGCTCAAGATGCGGGCTCCCGGAATTTGCCGGTCACGCTTTTTGCGATATGCGCGACCAGTTCAATGGCGACCTGTTCCTTGGTCATCACCGGCCAGGAATCAACTGCAATCTCGCCATCCTTCTCATCGTTCTTTTCACTGTTCCTGCGACTGATGAGGTGCACGGTGTTGCGGTCCCCGCCCATCACCCCGGTTGCGGGGGAGACGTCGTTGGCGACAATCCAGTCGCAGCCCTTGCGAGCAAGCTTCGACTTGGCGTTGTCGATGAGGTGCTCGGTCTCGGCGGCAAAGCCGATCACCAGCGGCGGCCGCTTGTCGGTCAGTTTCGAGATCGTCGCCAGGATATCGGGGTTCTCGACCAGCTGGAGCGGCGGCATGCCGGCCGAAGTCTTCTTCAGCTTCTGCTCGCCTTCATTGACGACCCGCCAGTCGGCTACGGCGGCGGCGAAGATCGCGATGTCAGCGGGCAGCGCGGCCTGCACCTGCTCCAGCATCTGCCGTGCCGATTCCACATGCTTGACCGTCACGCCCTGGGGATCGTTGAGATCGACCGGGCCGCTGACCAGGATCACTTCGGCGCCTGCGGCTTGTGCGGCGGCAGCGATCGCAAAGCCCTGTTTGCCGGAGGACCGGTTGGCGATGTAGCGCACCGGATCGATCGGCTCGTGGGTCGGACCAGCCGTGATCAGCACGCGCTTGCCGGCGAGGGGGCGCGGCACTGGCGGCCGCAGCAGGCGCTCGGCGGCGGCCGCAATTTCGATCGCCTCGGACATGCGGCCGATACCGGCTTCACCTGCTTCCGCCATCTCGCCGGAATTCGGCCCGATCAGCATCACGCCGTCGCGTTGAAGCTGCGCGACGTTGCGCCGCGTCGCCGCGTTGTTCCACATCAGCGGGTTCATCGCCGGCGCGAGCAGGACCTTGCGGTTGGTCGCGAGCAGGATGGCGCTGGCGAGATCGTCGGCATGACCGTTGGCGATCTTGGCCATCAAATCCGCGGTCGCGGGCGCCACCACGATCAGGTCGCACTCGCGCGCGAGGCGGATATGGCCGGCGTCGAACTCGCTCTGGGGATCGAACAGGTCGGTGTAGACGCGCTCATGCGAGAGCGCGCTCACGGCCAGCGGCGTGATGAATTGCTGCGCCGCCTTGGTCAGCACGCAACGCACCTCGATCCGCCGCTCCTTGAGCCTTCGGATCAGGTCGAGCGATTTGTAGGCCGCGATCCCGCCGCCGATGATCAGGGTGACGCTGGCTTCTGGAGCGGCGCCGGTGCGTTGGGGCAGCGGCGTGGCCGAGGCTGCGGGCGGCGCCGTGAATGGCGTCAGGGGCTCCTCGCGGCCCTCGATCAGCTCCCCGAGGATGACCCGGACCTCTTCCTCGACCGACCTGCGGTTCTTGGCCGAGCGCAGGCGGAGGAAGGTTTTGACGTTCTCGTCGAGCTTGCGGATGGTCAGACTTGCCATGGCACTCTCCGGCGCGAAATGATAGCGATGCTATCATTCGCATGATTGCACTGCAATCAAAGATTCCGGACGGCGATCAGGATGCCGATGAAGGTCGCGGCGATGATCCAGAGCGCCACGGTGCGCCAACGGTTCTTGCGGCCCTCGCTGCGGCCCATCGCCGCGATGCTCTCCGGCGACAGCCGGATGCCCTCCCGTGTCATGGTCTCCAGCTGTTCGAGCACCGCAACCGAGCGCGCGGCGATATCAGGCAGACGCATCAGGATGCGCGCGAGGTCGCCGGCGCCGGAGATCGCGCCCTGGACCCGGCCGATCGGACCGAGATTGCGCTCGATCCATTCCCGCACCACGGGGTCGGCGACCTTCCAGATGTCGAGCTTGGGATCGAAGCCGCGTGCCACGCCCTCGACCACCACCATGGTCTTCTGGAGCAGGATCAGCTCGGGCCGCGTGGTCATGTCGAACAGGCCGGTGACCTCGAGCAGCAGCGTCAGCAGCCGCGCCATCGAGATCTCTTCCGCCGTGCGGTTGTGAATGGGCTCGCCGATGGCACGGATCGCTTGCGCGAAGTTCTCGACCGAGTGATGCGCAGGCACATAGCCTGCCTCGAAATGCACTTCCGCGACACGACGATAGTCGCGGGTGATGAAGCCGAGCAGGATTTCGGCGAGGAAGCGCCGCTCCTTCATGCCGAGCCGGCCCATGATGCCGAAATCAACCGCGACGAGGCGGCCCGCGTCATCCAGGAACAGATTGCCTGGGTGCATGTCGGCGTGGAAGAAGCCGTCGCGCAACGCGTGGCGCAGGAAGCTCTGAATCACCTTGCGGCCGAGATCGGGCAGGTCGACCTGCGACTCGGCCAGGCGCCTGTGATCGTTCAGCGCGATGCCGTCGATCCACTCCATCGTCAGCACGTTGTGCGTGGTACGGTCCCAGTCCACGGTCGGCACCCGGAAATCAGGATCGTCGCGCGTGTTCTCCGCCATCTCCGACAGCGCCGCGGCCTCGAGGCGCAGGTCCATCTCCATCGCGACCGAGCGCGACATGGTGTTGATGACTTCGATCAGGCGCAGGCGCCGCGCCTCGGACGAATAGGATTCGGCCTTGTATGCGACGAAGAAGAAGTCGGAGAGGTCGCGGCGGAAGCGAGCGGCCACGTTGGGGCGCAGCACTTTCACGGCGACCGCCTTGCGGATGCCGTCGCGCAGGACTTCGCCGCGATGCACCTGCGCGATCGAGGCCGCTGCGACCGGCGCACTGAGGCTCACGAACACATCGGTCAGCGGCCGTTCCAGCGAAGTCGCGATCGCAGCCTCCGCTTCGGCTTGCGAGAACGGCGGCAAGCGGTCCTGCAGGCTTTCGAGGTCGCGCGCCATGATGACGCCGACGACGTCGGGACGGGTCGCCAGAAATTGTCCGAGCTTGAGATAGGCCGGGCCCATCCGGGTCAGCGCGCGCGACAGCCGCGGGCCCTGCTTCGGACCGCGCCGCTCGATGATACGCGCAAGTTTCAGCGCGAGCTGTCCGTGCGGCGGTACCAGACTCGGATCGACGGCGCCGAACACGCCCTCGCGCGCGAATACGAACGCGGCGCGCATCAGGCGCGCACTATGGGTTATGGCAGAGATCACAAACGCCAGCCCGAATGCAGTGCGACGATGCCGCCGGACAACATCTGCCAGTTCACGCGGGCGAAGCCGGCGTTGCGGATCATGTCGGCGAAGGCGTTGGGTCTTGGAAACTTGCGGATCGACTCGACCAGATATTGGTAGGACTCGGCGTCACCCGTGATCATGCGGCCGAGCGGCGGGATCACCTTGAACGAGAACAGGTCATAAAGGCGATCGAGCCCGGGCATCTCGACGGTGGAGAATTCCAGACAGAGGAAGCGGCTGCCTGGCTTGAGCACGCGATAGGCTTCGGCCAGCGCAAGGTCGATCCGCGGCACGTTGCGAATGCCGAAAGCGATCGTATATGCGTCGAAGCTGCGGTCGGCGAAAGCGAGCGCTTCGGCATTGCCCTCGACAAAATCGACCTGGGTCTCGAGATGCCGCTTTGCGGCGCGCTCGCGGCCGACCTCCAGCATCCCGGAATTGATGTCGCAGACGGTGGCATGGAAGCCCGCGCCTGCGGCCTTGGCGGCGCGGAACGAGATGTCGCCGGTGCCGCCGGCAACGTCGAGCAGCGCGAACGGCCGGTCGCCTCTGGGTGGGTCGAGCGCGGTGATCATGATGTCCTTCCAGACCCGGTGCAGGCCACCGGACATCAAATCGTTCATCAAATCATAGCGCGACGCCACGCTGTGAAACACATCGTTCACCAGCGTCTGCTTGTCGCCCAGGGGAACGTCCCTGAAGCCAAAATGCGTGGTTTCGCCCGGCCGATCCATTACTCTACTCCACGAGGCGGACCATAGCGCGCCCGCCGCAATGGCGCTATCACACCGCCCTCATAAGGTGAATGCCTGACCATGCCCGAATTGCCCGAAGTCGAGACCGTCCGCCGCGGCCTTCAGCCTGTCATGGAGGGTGCGAAAATCCTGGTCGCGGAGGCCCGCAGGCCCGATTTGCGCTTTCCCTTCCAGCCCGACTTCGTGGCCCGACTGAAGGGGCAGGTCGTCACGGGGCTCGGCCGCCGTGCAAAATATCTCCTGGCCGATCTCGCCTCCGGCGACGTGCTGTTGATGCATCTGGGCATGTCGGGCTCGTTTCGCGTCATCAAGCCGGACAACGAGGTAGCGCCCGGCGAGTTTCACTATCCGCGAGCGAAGGACTCCACGCACGATCACGTGCTGTTTCGGATGTCCTCCGGGGCCGACATCATCTTCAACGATCCGCGCCGCTTCGGTTACATGAAAGTGATCGCGCGCAGTGCCCTCGACGACGAGCCGCTGTTGCGCGGGCTCGGCCCCGAGCCGCTCGGCAACGAATTCGACGCAGCGATGCTGGCGCGGTCCTGCGCTGGCAAGACCACGAGCCTGAAAGCCGCGCTGCTCGATCAGCGCGTGGTCGCCGGGCTCGGCAATATCTATGTCTGCGAAGCCCTGCATCGCTCGCATCTGTCGCCGCGCCGGATCGCCGCGACGCTGTCGACCAAGAAGGGCGAGACCACCGACCATGCGAAGCGACTGGTCGGCGCGATCCATACCGTGCTGAACGACGCCATCAAGGCCGGCGGCTCCAGCTTGCGCGATCATCGCCAGACCTCGGGCGAGCTCGGCTATTTCCAGCACTCGTTCAAGGTCTATGACCGCGAGGGCGAGAAATGCACGACGCCGCGATGCGGCGGCACCGTGAAGCGTTTTACGCAGAACGGCCGGTCGACGTTCTGGTGTCCGAAATGTCAGAAGTGAAAATCAGGCTCGTAACCGAGAGGCCGTAAGCTTCTGCGAGAGTGACGAGCCCACCACGACCGTCATTGCGAGCGCAGCGAAGCAATCCAGAATCTTGCCGACGAAACAGCCTGGATTGCTTCGTCGCAAGGGCTCCTCGCAATGATGGCGGCGATAGAGTTTCCCAAAAACGCGAAGCGAAGCAATCCGGCCGGGCTGGTGGCCGGATTGCTTCGTCGCTAAGGCCCCTTCCGGATGGTGAAGGGCCGGCTGCCGTCTGAGCGATTGCCCCGCTCAGGACGCCAGTATCGTGGTCTCGTCGGCTGCAAGCTCGGCGGCGACGTGCAACATTCCGTCCGCGGCCGCGATGACCTGGTCGATCAAGACATTGGTGGTGGCGGCGAGCTCGAGCCGGGTCTCGATCCAATGCCAGAGGCCGCGGATCTCCTCGGTCGACTTGCCGTTCGGGGCGAATTCGTTCACCGCGAGGCCGCTTGCGAGCGAGTCCTGGTGGTCGTTGCGCATCACGATCAGGGGACGCGCGAGCACCTCGGCCAGATCGAGCGCGGCTTCCTCGGCGAGGGTGTTGGCGGCATTATCGATACGCTGGCCGCGGATCGGCGTTTGGTTCAGCACGAAGCTGTAGGGGCGCTTCCAGGCGCGCGCGACGCTGAGCGTGGAGACGGTGGCTTCGATGTCGGCGACGCTCGGGCGGGCCGGGATCAGGCAGAGGTCGGAATGGCGGATCGCGGCGGTGGTCGCGGCGCTGAGGCCGGCGGCGGTATCGACGATCGCGATCTGGAGGCCGCTGTCGGCCAGCATCTTCAGGCGCGGCTCGATGTCGGCGGCGTGATAGATCGGCTCGACGACGAGATCATCGGTGGTGCGGCGGCGCTGCCAATTGGACAGTGTGCCCTGCGGGTCGGTTTCGATCAGGCGAACGGTGAAGCCGGCCTGCTTGGCTGCCAGCGCGAGGCCGATGGCGAGCGTGCTCTTGCCGCTGCCACCCTTTTGGGTGGCCAGTGCGATCGTGTGCATTGAAGATCAATCCTTTGGAGTGCTTGGGCCAGGGAAACGCCACGCGAACGTGCATCGATCTCGATGCTGAGCTCTTCTCGCTCAGGACGTGCCGGCCCGATCCAAAGGGGATCGCGGAGGTCCGAATCAGCAGGGACGATGATGGCGGAAGCGGGAATGCCAGCGAATCCGTACCATTACTGGACCCGTACTCGTACGTGTGCTGTGCTTGATACCGTGAGTAAGAAGGACAAGAGGCATGGGCGGAAACTGGCGCGACCGGACGGCGACGAACTTCGAATGCCATAAGATGCCTGCGGTATCGAGCCGCGGCATGGTGGTCAGCAACCATCCACTGGCCTCGAGCGCCGGCGCGGAGATGCTGGCCGCCGGCGGCAACGCCGTCGACGCCGCGATAGCGACCCTGTTCACGCTGACCGTGGTCGAGCCGATGATGGTGGGCATCATCGGCGGTGGCATGGCGCACATCCGGCTCGCCGACGGCAGCCACCGTTTCATCGACGGGCAGAGCACCGTGCCCGCGGCGGTGCTTGACACCAGCTACACCCCGACGCCGGGCTCCGCGCATGACGTGTTCGACACCGTCGGCAATGAGAATCTCAACGGCCCAAAGGCGGTCGCCACACCGGGTTCGCTGAAAGCCTGGTGCGAGACGCTGCGCCGCTTCGGCACCATGAGCCTCGCCGATGTCATGCAGCCCGCGATCAAGCACGCCGCGCGCGGCTACGCGGCGACACCCTATCTGCACGAATGCATCAGCGAGAGCGCCGCCGAAATGCGCAAGGACAAGCCGATCGCGGCGATTTACTTGCCTGATGGAGAGCCGTTGAAGGTCGGCGAGCGCGTGGTACAGGCCGAATATGCCGAGACGTTGCGGCATATCGCCGACCACGGTGAAAAGGCGCTCTATGAGGGGCCGCTTGGCGACATCCTGGTCGATTACATGGAAAACGCCGGCGGCTTCATCCGGCGCAACGACCTCACCAGCTACAAGACCGTCGAACGGCAGCCGATCCGCGCCGATTACCGAGGCTGGACCATCTTTGGCCCGCCGCCGCCCGCGGCCTCGGGCGTGCATATCGCGCAGATGCTGAACATCCTGGAGGGTTACGACATCGGCAGCCTCGGCTTCGGCACACCGGAAACGATCCACTATCTCGCGGAGGTCCTGAAGATCGCATTCGCCGATCGCGCCGCTGCCAGCGGCGATCCTGATTATGTCGGCGTCCCCGTGGAGCGGCTGACTTCGAAGGCCTATGCCGAGGAGCGCCGCGCTGCGATCGATCCGGCACGGGCGCAGAGCTGGGGCGCCGGCGTGTCGCAGCTTGAAGGCGCTCACACCACGCACATGACGGCGGCTGATGCGTTCGGCAACGTGGTTGCGACCACGCAGACCATCAACAATCTGTTCGGCGCCAAGATCATGATCCCGGGCCTCGGCGCCATCGCCAACAACTACATGAACCTGTTTGATCCGCGTCCAGGCCACGCCCTGTCGCTGGCGCCGGGCAAGCGGGTGACGACCTCGATGTCGCCGATGATGGCGCTCCGTGACGGAAAGCTGCGCTATGCGCTGGGCCTACCCGGCGGCAAGCGTATCTTCCCGAGCGCAATGCAGGCGCTGGTCAATCTGATCGACCACAGCATGAGCTTGCAGGAAGCGGTCGAGGCGCCGCGGGTCTGGACGGAGGGCAATGCGCTCGAAGTCGAACAGAACGTACCGGAGAGCGTGCGCGCGAAGCTCGAGAGCCTCGGTCACAAGGTGCAGCCTGTCGCGACAGTCGCCGGCGGCATGAACGGTATCGCCTTCCACGACGACGGCACCATGAGTGGCGCCGCTTGCTGGCGTGCGGACGGCACGCCGGTCGGGATCTCGGGTGGCCTCGCGAAGGCCGGGATCAGATTCAGGCTGAGCTAATGGCGTGCTGGGTCGCGAGCTCGGTCAGCTCTTCCGCTCGTGGAGAGGTTGCGCGCCTTCGGCGAGCTTACTTCCGCACGCAGATCACGCGCACGACGGCGGCTTTCGCATCCGTCGAGGTGCCGTTCGCGGTGACACCGTTTGTCTTCAGGAAATCGCGCACCGTCTCCGCGGAGACCATCACCGCCTGCGACGCCGGTACCGACGTCGCGGCGCCCGCAACCATCGCCGGCTTCAACAGTGCGATGCCGGCGAACTTGCCGTCGCCGTCGATGGCGGCGCTGCCGGAAAATCCGACCGCGGGCGGTGGTGACAGCGCTGAATCACTGCCACCGACGGATGCCAGCGCGGCCTTGAGGCTCGACACACCGACCGCGCCGCCCTGGCTCTGCGGGTCAGCGATGCCGACGACATCAACGCTCGTCTTCGCCGCGCCACTGCCGAGGCTGAACGGCTTCAGGCCGCGGGCGCCGTAGATGTGGAGCAGCGCGAGGTCGTGTTCCCGGTCTTCGGCGAGACGGTCGGCGCTGCCATAGCCGGCGACCGTGATCGCGAGACAGGAATCGGTGACGAGGCGGTCGGTGACGATCGCGCCATCGTCGCTGACGACGAGGCCGGTGCCATATTCGACCGTCTTGCGTGGCGGCGGCCCGGCCTGTGGCCCCGACGGGAATGCAGTGAACGCGCTCGACATCGCGATCACGACCGGCTCGACGGTGTTCTCGGTCGCCTGGTCGTAGAGGATCGTCATGATGCGAACTTCATCACCCCTGGAGGTGCCGCGCATGTAAAATTTCTTCAGACCCTGCAGACCCGACAGCACGAAGAAGTCGGGCTTCACCACGGTGTAGTCGACCTTGCGACCCGGCTCTTTCTTCTCCGCTTCGGCAAGCTTGGCTGTGGTCGGGTTCGCCTCCTTGCGGCGGCTGAGCAGCACCTGCACCGTTCCGGTGGGAGAGGTCCATTTCGAGCCGTTGGCATCGGTCGCCTGCTGCGGCACCAGTTTTGAGGGAATGCCAAGCCGCGCGCCGCTGGTCATCTCCGTTACAATCTTCCAGCCGACGCTCTCCTGTTTGCGGCGCGCGGTCTCGGTGAGCGCGGCGCGTTCCTGCGGATTGAGCACGCCGGTCGGCTTGCCGCCTTTGGCCTTCTGATACTCCTTGATCGCCTCGACCAGGCGCGCGCTGACGTCGCCGGTGATGGCGCCGTTATATTGGCCGACCCAGGCAAGGTCGGACTGCAGCGATAGCCGCTCCGCCTGCGCCATGGCATCGGCCGTCGCAGCCGGCGTCTGCAAAGCAGGAGGCCGGATCGGAACGGTCTGGACCGGCTTCGGCTTGGTGCCGGGGATCTGCGGTGTCGTCATCTGGGCGTGTGCGCCTGTCGCAGCCGCAAACATCAGTGTTGCCGCAAGCATCGATCTCATGACAAATCCAGCCAGCCCATTGAACGCAATGCCATTGAAGCACATCTCGTTGGTCGCGAACAATCTCGGGGTGGTTCAGCCGGGCGATAGAGGCCACGGACTCAGGCCCTCATCCTGAGGAGCGGCCTCAAGGCCGCATCTCGAAGGATGGCTCCGGGCGATATGGGGCCTGCATGGTTCGAGACGCGCGTTCCGCGCTCCTCACCATGAGTGTTGAGAGAACGAAGGACAACGATGCTGAGCTCGGACGAACTCGAACGCTATGCCCGCCATATCGTGCTGCGCGATGTCGGTGGTCCCGGCCAGGCAGCGCTGAAGCGGGCCTCCGTGCTGGTGATCGGCGCTGGCGGGCTCGGTGCGCCCGCCTTGATGTACCTTGCGGCCGCCGGCGTCGGTACGCTCGGCGTGGTCGATGACGATGTGGTATCGCTGTCGAACCTCCAGCGCCAGGTCATTCACACCACGCCCGATATCGGCCGGCACAAGGTCGAGAGCGCGGCCGAACGGATTTCTGCGCTTAATCCGCATGTCCGCTTCGTCGGTCACGCCACCTGGCTCAATGCCGACAATGCGCTGGCGCTGATCGGCGACTATGACCTGGTGCTCGACGGCTCCGACAATTTCTCGACCCGCTATCTGGCCTCGGACGCCTGCTTCTTCGCCAAGAGGCCGCTGATCACGGCGGCGCTCGGCACCTTCGATGGCTCGCTCACCACCATCCGCGCGCATGAGAAGAACGAGCAGGGCGAATTCAATCCGACCTATCGCTGCCTGTTCCCGGAGGCGCCGCCGCCCGGGACCGTGCCGGCCTGCGCGGAAGCCGGCGTCATGGGCGCGCTCGCGGGCGTGATGGGCTCGATGATGGCGCTGGAGGCGATCCGCGAGATCGTCGGCTTTGGCGACGGCCTGGTCGGCCGCCTGCTGATGATCGATGCGCGCGCGATGCGCTTCGAGACGCTGCGTTACGCGCGCGATCCAGCCAATCCGCTCAATGGCGATGGGCCTGTGATTACTGACCTCAGCGCCCATCGCACCTGATCGCAGCCGCTACGCCGTGGCCGGCTTCTCGCTGTCGAGATGCGCCATCTGCTCGGCCGCGTAGCGCGTACCGGCGGCGACATCGGGCGGGAAGGCCTTTGCCAACAGCGCGAGATGAGCTGGCGTCAGCGTGACCTTGGCCGCACCAAGTGCCTCGCTGAGGCGGTTGCGGGTGCGGGCGCCGACCAGCGGCACGATCTCTTGACCGTGCTCTTGGCCTTGCGCCGCCACCCAGGCGATCGCGACCTGTGCCGGCGTCGCGCCAATCTCGGTGGCGACGGCGCGCAGCTGCTCCACCAGTGCGAGATTGGCATCGAGATTCGATCCCTGGAAGCGCGGCGTCATCAGCCGGTAGTCCTTGCCTGTCTTGCCGGAGTCCTTCGACCAATGGCCGCTGATCAGGCCGCGTGCCAACACGCCGTAAGCCGTGATGCCGATGCCGAGCTCGCGGCAGGTCGTCAGGATGTCGCGCTCGATGCCGCGCTCGATCAGCGAATATTCGATCTGGAGATCGGCGATCGGGTGCACGGCATGCGCGCGGCGGATGGTGTCGGAGCCGACCTCGGACAGGCCGATATGTTTGATGTAGCCGGCCTTCACGAGATCGGCGATGCCGCCGATAGTCTCCTCGATCGGAATGTTGGGATCGAGCCGCGCCGGGCGGTAGACGTCGATGTAGTCGGTGCCGAGCCGCTGCAGCGAATAGGCCAGGAAGTTCCTCGCTGCAGCCGGCCTCGTGTCCATGCCGGTGAATTCGCCGGCCGGACCGCGCAGCGCACCGAATTTGACGCTGATCTGCACCTTCTCGCGCGGCACGTCCTTGAGCGCTTCGCGCAGCAGCATTTCATTGTGGCCCATGGCGTAGAAATCGCCGGTGTCGACCAGGGTGATGCCGGCATCCAACGCGGCGTGGATCGTGGCGATGCTCTCGCCCCGATCGGCGGGGCCGTAGACTTCGGACATGCCCATGCAGCCGAGACCGAGAGCGGAGACGGTGGGGCCGGTTGAACCGAGTTTGCGCTGTTCCATGATGGCTCTCCTCGAAAAGGCGCTGACTGCGCCGCGTGACGAGGCCTGATATGCGCCTGATCGATTGCGCCGATAAGCTGGACAATCGAGAATGGCTTGTTCACATTAGCGAACAATGGCTGAGCCCGACCTGCGTGATCTCGACGTCTTCGTGGCGGTCGCCCGCACCCGCAATTTCCGGCGCGCGGCGGTCGAAATTCGCGTGTCGGTGTCGAGCCTTAGCCAACGATTGCGGGACCTCGAAGAGCGCCTCGGCGTCCGCCTGATGAACCGCACCACCCGCAGCGTCGCCCTGACCGAGGCGGGCGAGCTGCTACTGTCGCGCGTGGCGCCGGCGCTGCGCGATGTCGGCGACGCCCTCGATCAAGTCCGCGGCCTGCGCGAGGTGGCCTCGGGCCGGCTACGCATCAACGCACCGCCGCCCGCGGTCGATCTCGTGCTGGCGCCGATGATCGGGCCGTTCCTCAAGGCCTATCCCCAGGTCGACCTCGACGTCGTCTCCGAGAGCGGGTTCGTCGACATCGTCAGCGCGGGCTTCGATGCCGGCGTGCGCTATGGCGAGCATCTGGCGCAGGACATGGTGGCGATCTCGCTCAGCGGCCCGCAGAGCTATGTCGTGGTCGCTTCGCCCGATTACCTCGCGCGCCGCGGCAAGCCTGAGCATCCGAAGGATCTGCTCGACCACGATTGCATCCGCGCCCGCTACTCCAGCGGTGTCATGCATGATCTGGAGTTCGAGAAGGCCGGTCAGCTGGTGAAGGTCGATCCGCCGGCAAAGCTGATCTCGACCAACATGGGCCTTTCCATGCGCGCTGCGCTCGACGGCGCCGGTGTCTGGGCGACGCTCGATGGATATGTCGGCGAAGCCCTGAAGTCGGGCGCGCTGGTCAGGCTGCTTGAAGACTGGTGCGAGCCGTTTCCGGGCCCGTTCCTGTATTATCCAAGCCGGCGCCAGACGCCGCCGGCACTGCGGGCCTTCATCGATTTCGTTGCCGACTGGCGCAAGCGCAACGCCCGGGGGTAGCAGACCCTCATGGTGAGGAGCGCGGAACGCGCGTCTCGAACCATGAAGGCCCGGATCTCGCCTGCGGCCATCCTTCGAGACGATCGCTACGCGGTCTCCTCAGGAGGAGGCAGGAGAGCTTATCGCGCAGTAAGTTGAACTCACAGCATGCTCGGCAGCACGCGATCCGGCGGCTTGTGCGCGTCGAGGAAGGTGCGGATGTTGATGATCACCTTCTCGCCCATCTCGACGCGGCCCTCGATCGTGGCCGAGCCCATATGTGGCAGCAACGTCACCTTGCCGGCCTTGGCGAGCCGCACCAGCTTCGGGTTCACCGCGGGCTCGTGCTCGTACACGTCGAGGCCGGCGCCGCCGATCTCGCCGCCTTCGATCAGCTTGATCAGCGTGTCCTCGTCGGTGACCCCGCCGCGCGCGGTGTTGACGATGTAGGCATCCTTGCGAATGAGCTTCAGCCGGCGCGCCGACAGCAGATGGTAGGTCGCCGGCGTGTGCGGACAGTTCACCGAGATGATGTCCATCCGCGCCAGCATCTGGTCGAGGCTTTCCCAATAGGTCGCGCCCAGCTCTTCGGCGATCTTCGGCGCCACCGGCCGGCGGTTGTGGTAGTGGATCTGCAAGCCGAAGGCGCGGGCGCGGCGTGCGACCGCCTGGCCGATGCGGCCCATGCCGATGATGCCGAGGCGCTTTCCGCCGATGCGATGGCCAAGCATCCAGGTCGGCGACCAGCCCGGCCAGGGTTTTCCCTCCGTCAGGATCGAGGCGCCTTCGATCATCCGCCTGGGCACGGCGAGGATCAGAGCCATGGTCATGTCGGCGGTGTCTTCGGTCAAAACTTTGGGCGTGTTGGTGACGGTGATGCCGCGGGCATGCGCGGCCTCGACATCGATGTTGTCGACGCCGTTGCCGAAATTCGCGATCAGTTTCAACCTGCAGTCGGGCTGGTTGACGATATCGGCGGAGATGTGATCGGTCACGGTCGGGACCAGTACGTCGGCGGTACGGGCGGCTTCCGCGATCTGCTCGGCCGACATCGGCGCGTCGTCGAGGTTGATCCGCGCGTCGAACAGCTCGCGCATCCGGGTCTCGATCGAGTCCGGAAGTTTGCGCGTCACGACGACGAGGGGCTTTTTCTTCACCGACATGTCCTGCCCTCATGAGGCGTTGCGAGCCGCCTCTGTCGCCAAAGGCCGGCCGTTGAGGCCTCATTAACCCGGTTGTTCGACACTGCCTTTGCCGTGTCGTCCCCGGCGTTTCCTTCAAGCTCTCCCGACATTTCCGGCCGGAAAATCGGGACAAACCGGTTGTTCAGACGTCCGTCCTCTCTAGCAGAAGGCCGGGCCAAGACAAGAACCACGGGCAAAGGGCTCGGGAACACCCGCGTGGGGCGGGTCAGGGGCGACAGCGGCCTGGTTTTGGAATTTTGGGGTGAGGGCCCGGCTCGGCCGGACCTTCGACAGGAGACGGGTTGATGGCGTTGGGGCGTTTTTGTTCGGTGATGGCGCTCGTTTGCACTTGGTTGAGCGCTTCGGTCAGTCCCGGGCATTCGGCAAAGGACAGCACACCCCAGACGGCCTCGGGCCTCCCGGTGCCGCGCTACGTCAGCCTGAAATCGGATCACGTCAACGTCCGCGCCGGCCCGACCAAGGACAATGACGTCGCCTGGGTCTACACCCGCTCCGGCCTGCCGGTCGAAATCACCGCCGAGTTCGAGAACTGGCGCCGGGTCCGCGATTCCGAGGGCGCCGAGGGCTGGGTCTATCACTCGCTGCTGTCGGGCCGCCGCACCGCGGTCGTCACGATGAAGCACAAGGACGAGCTCGCGCCGATCTACGATCGCGCCGATCCCGACAGCGCGGTTGCGGCCAGGCTCCAGGCCGGTGTCGTCACTCAGGTGAAAAAGTGCAGCGCAAACTGGTGCCGCGTCAGCGGTAACGGCTTTGACGGCTGGATCCAGCAGGAACGTCTCTGGGGCGTCTATTCGGACGAGCAGGTGAACTGACGTTGGGCGGGAGCGGAGCTGTTGCTCCACCGTCATGCCCGGGCTCGTCCCGGGCATCCGCGTATTTTGACGCCTGACCGAGTAACGTGGATGGCCGGGACAGGCCCGGCCATGACGATCAAATCAGCAATTCAGGATAGATCTCAGCGCTTCTTGCGCAACCGTACGACCATGTCGATCCGGGCGATCTCGTAACCCGCGGGCACCTCCGGCATCTTGGACAGCGCCAGATGCGGATCCTCGATGTCGACCAGCTCGTGGCTGTTCTCGAGATAGTAGTGATGGTGGGTCGTGACGTTGGTGTCGAAATAGGTCTTGGTGCCGTCGACGCTGACCTGACGCAGCAGACCGGCGTCGGTGAGCTGGTTCAGCGTGTTGTAGACGGTCGCCAGCGAGACCGGCACCTTGGCCAGCGTCGCTTCTTCGTAGAGCATTTCAGCCGTGAGGTGACGTGCACCCTTGCCGAACAGGAGCCAGCCGAGCGCCATGCGCTGGCGCGTCGGGCGAAGCCCCGCGGACTGGAGCATTTCGTTGACGTCGTGCCACGGGCAACCGGTCAAAGCCGGCTGGCGGCCGGACATAAGAGCCGCCGCATGGGCCTCGTCGTCGCGATGGGGCGCGTTATTTTCGTTCATTTCCAGCTTCGGGCACGCGTGAACACTGTCGTTCTCCAACATATATGGAGAGATAGATGCAGATGCAAGTTTCTCGCAACTAGAGTGGTTCTAATCAGGCAAGGAACCGGCGTGGCGGCCCGTCATTTTACCTTCATGAGAGCGCTTTGCTACCCGAAATGGCCTGTGTTAGAGAGCCCGCGGTTCCGCTTAACCGATTTTGGCGCGACCCGGCATTGAAGCCGCTCGCTATCCATCCGGGGTCCTTCGGTATTCTCGTCTGACAATGGCAACAGATGTTGCTTTTCGAATAGGATGGGGCCCATTTTCGCCGGAAACGCCGCTCAGTCGGGGTTAGAACACAAAGGCTTCCGCATGCTGAACAGGCGCAACGGTTACGAATATGAAGATCTGCTGGCGTGTGCTCGCGGCGAGATGTTCGGCCCTGGCAATGCGCAATTGCCATTGCCGCCGATGCTCATGTTCGACCGCATTACGGACATCAGCGAGACCGGCGGTGAATTCGGCAAGGGGGTGGTGCGCGCCGAGCTCGATGTGAAGCCCGACCTCTGGTTCTTCGGCTGCCACTTCAAGAACGATCCGGTGATGCCCGGCTGCCTCGGGCTCGATGCGCTGTGGCAAATGGTCGGCTTTTATCTGGGCTGGAGCGGCGGTGAAGGTCGCGGTCGCGCGCTTGGCCTGAACGAGCTGAAGTTCAGCGGCCAGGTGCTGCCGGAGGCCCGCAAGGTTGTGTACAACATCGATATCAAGCGCGTGATGCGTTCAAAGCTGGTGCTCGGTATCGCCGACGGATGGCTTTCGGTCGATGACCAGATTATCTATCGCGCGAAGGATTTGAAGGTCGGCCTGTTCAAGCAGGGCACGAGCTTGGGCTGAGCGCATCACCACGAAGACAACGATTGAGGCGAGGCTGTCATGAGGCGGGTTGTGGTCACCGGGATGGGCATTGTCTCCTCCATCGGAAACAACACCCAGGAAGTGCTTGCGAGCCTTCACGAGGCGAAGTCGGGCATTTCGCGGGCTGAGAAATATGCCGAGCTCGGCTTCCGTTCGCAGGTGCAGGGTGCGCCGACGCTCGATCCTTCGACGGTGGTCGACCGCCGTGCCATGCGTTTCCTCGGTCAGGGTGCGGCGTGGAATCACGTCGCGATGGAACAGGCGATCCAGGATTCCGGGCTATCGCCTGACGACATCTCCAACATTCGCACCGGCATCATCATGGGCTCCGGCGGCCCGTCGGCGCGCACCATCGTCGAGGCCGCCGACATCACCCGCACCAAGGGACCGAAGCGCGTCGGGCCGTTTGCAGTGCCGAAGGCGATGTCCTCCACGGCCTCCGCGACGCTTGCGACCTGGTTCAAGATCAAGGGCGTGAACTATTCGATCTCGTCGGCCTGCGCCACGTCGAACCATTGCGTCGGCAACGCCTATGAGACGATCCAGATCGGCAAGCAGGACGTCATCTTCGCCGGCGGCTGCGAGGAGCTGGACTGGTCGCTGTCGGTGCTGTTCGACGCCATGGGCGCGATGTCTTCGAAGTACAACGACACGCCCGCCACGGCCTCGCGTCCCTACGACGTCAACCGCGACGGGTTCGTGATTGCCGGCGGCGCCGGCGTGCTGGTGCTTGAAGAGCTCGAGCATGCCAAGGCACGTGGCGCGCGCATTTACGGCGAGATCGTCGGCTATGGCGCGACGTCCGACGGCTACGACATGGTCGCACCATCAGGCGAGGGCGCCGAGCGCTGCATGCGCATGGCGATGTCGACCGTGAAGACCAAGGTCGACTACATCAATCCGCACGCGACATCGACGCCGGCCGGCGATCCGCCGGAGATCGACGCGCTCCGCAGGGTGTTCGGAAGTGGCGAGAAGTGCCCGCCGATCTCGGCGACCAAGGCGCTGACCGGGCACTCCCTGGGCGCAACCGGCGTGCAGGAAGCGATCTATTCGCTGCTGATGATGAACAATGGCTTCATCTGCGAGAGCGCCCACATCCAGGAGCTTGACCCCGTGTTCGCCGACATGCCGATCGTGCGCAAGCGCATCGACAACGTCAAGATCGGCACCGTGCTGTCGAACTCCTTCGGCTTCGGCGGCACCAACGCCACGCTGGTGTTCAGCCGGCTGGATGCGTGAGGTCCTTGCGGGCGCGCTGGTAATTTTCTCGTCATGGCCGGGCTTGTCCCGGCCATCCACGTCTTGGCTCACGTCTTGGCCACCGGCTTCGAAGGGCGTGGATGCCCGGGACAAGCCCGGGCATGACGAAAGCGGAAAGCGATCGAAACGATGCCGGAATTGATGAAGGGCAAGCGCGGTCTGATCATGGGCATCGCCAATGATCATTCGATCGCCTGGGGCATGGCGAAGACGCTGCATGCCCATGGCGCCGAGCTTGCCTTCACCTTCCAGGGCGAGGCCCTGGGCAAGCGCGTCAAGCCGCTGGCGGAGCAGCTTGGCGTCGACATGGTGCTGCCCTGCGACGTCGAGGACATCGCGAGCGTCGACGCTACATTCACGGCCTTGCGCGAAAAGTGGGGCCGGCTGGATTTCGTGATCCACGCGATCGGCTTCGCCGACAAGAACGAGCTCAAGGGCCGTTACGCCGACACCAGCCGCGAGAATTTTTCGCGCACCATGGTGATCTCCTGCTTCTCCTTCACGGAAGTGGCAAAACGCGCCGCCGAGCTGATGACGCAGGGCGGCAGCATGATCACGCTGACCTTCGGCGCCTCGGAACGCGCCATGCCGAACTACAACGTGATGGGCGTGGCCAAGGCGGCACTGGAAGCCTCGGTGCGCTATCTCGCCTCGGACTTCGGACCGCGCGGCATCCGCGTCAACGCGATCTCCGCCGGCCCCATCCGCACGCTCGCCGGCTCCGGCATCGGCGAGGCGCGCGCGATGTTCGCCTACATGCAGAAGCATTCCCCGCTTCGCCGCGGCGTCACGCTCGACGAGCTCGGCGGCTCGGCGCTGTATCTGCTGTCGGATCTCTCCGGCGGCGTGACCGGCGAGATCCACTATGTCGATTCCGGCTACAACACCGTCCTGATGCCGCGGCCGGACGATTTGAAGGCGCAGGATTAGCTCTCGTAGAGTGGGCAAAGGCGCGCAAGCGACGTGCCCACGATTTCTTAAAATTGGGCCACGAACTTTTGCCGCGAGCGACGTGTCGATCAGCGCGCGTCGCTGTTGCGTGTCGCTCGTTGAAAGCCGAGCAAGAGCGGCAGCGTCTTGTCGAGGCTTTCCGCCAGCATGGCGCGCACGCCGTCGCGCAGTGCGGCATTGTCGGCGGCATCTTCAGGGCGGGTCGGAAACGATTCTGCGGGTAGTTCGCGATAGGGGCCGCCGATTTGCACGCCCAGAAGCCTCTGCACCGTAAGGGAATGATGCGTGTTGATCAGCGCAGAACTCTGTCTGACAACAGAAAAGTCGCGCCCATCGAAGGTGCGGACAAACGCCAGGGCGTAGAGATAGATGCGTCGCCCGAGCACCACATCATGGTTGAGGATGCCGAAGCCGCGGACCGTATAGTTGGATGACCCGAAAGGGCTGATTGAATTGAGGATCTGGATGTAGTGCCGGCAATTCGTTCCTTTCACGACCTCGCGCATGTATTGGGCCAGCTCCGCATTGAGATCGCGGAACAACCTGTCCTTCAATGTGTCCTTGGACTCATCGCGGCGAGGAAATTTCGCCGGGTTGTAGGGGATTCTCAGAACGGATACGCCGGCAGGGATCGCGGCGCGAGTCCGCGCGAAGATCAGATCATTGAGTCCCCAGCCCGGGATCGGGACGACCGTCTTCTTGTTCTGAAATACGGTCAGGCCGGTCGTCAACACGGTGAACTCGTCGCCGGTGGTGACGACGACCCCGAAGTCGCAGGGGCCGCCGACCACGGAAGCAGGCTTGGCCGTCCGCGTGGTTGTCTTGCCGTTGGCTTGCTTGACGGCTGGTCTTGCCGTCTCCGTCTCTGGTGGTCCCGATTTAGTCTGCGCCCAAGCAGATGTCGAAAAGCACCACACGACAGCCGCAAGGACGACGAGCCGGGCCATAACGTCAAATGCAGCCCAGCCGCAGGAAGCGGACGAGCGATAGCCTTTGTCGCGTCCCCTCGGCAAAGGCGCTTACTCGCCCTTGATATACGCAGGTAGATACTTGTCCAGCTGGGCCGTGAGCAGGCTGCGTGTGCTGTCACGCAACAATGCACTGCTGGTCACCTGTTCCGGAGTCTTGGGAAATTCGAGATTGTTGAGGATTTGCATATTGTCGTTCTTGTTGGAGAAACTCGAAGCAATCACATCGCCGAAGCCGCGGGTAGGCGCCCGATGGATGTCGAAAGTCCGTCCGTCAAAAACGTTGATGCGGAAATAGGAAACCACGACGCCGCGCCCGGAAGGGCTCGCCCAATTCTTGTAGACCCCGAGGCCCTCGATTGATTGATTGGTGCCATCAACCGAAACGCGGGCTTTCGTGGCTACGACGTAACGTTCGCAATTTGACGTTCCGGCGATCTGCCGCACCAGCGCCGTCAGGTCGTCGCGGTCATTGCGGAACAGTTTCGCTTCCGGATGATAGTACGGCTTGAAGGCTCCGCTTGCGTAAGCGATCTTTCGGACAGCCGTGCCGGGCGCCGCGGCGCGAACCCTCGCGACGAACAGATCATCGATACCCCACGTCTCGATCGGCGCCTCCATATACTCGTTGCCGAGCATCGTGAGGCCGACATGTTGCACCGAGAACTGGTCTCCGATGGCGGAAATGACGCCGATCTGACAGGGGCCACTCTCCGCCGCGGCTGGCTGTTGTGCAGCCGGTTTGGCTTTCGGCGCCGCCTTCTTGACTGCCTTCTTGGCTGGCGCCGCCGTCTGAGCGGGAGGCGCGCTGGTTGCGGGAGGGGTTTGCGCGGCTGCCGCAGTGAGCAGGGACAGCAACGCGATCAGCGAGACAGCAATTCGAAACATCGATTCCGGGAAATTAGGGGCAAGAGGACGGCGGATACGCCACACTAAATTGGAACCGTGACAACCGCAAGCTGCACCAGGCGACCACTGCCTATCCGGCGGGCCCCTGCCGCCGCCACCGGTAATACTTCATCATGAACCCGTTCGAGGGCTCGACCTCTTCCTTCTCGAACACAAAGCCCTCGCGCTCGTACCAGCGCCAGGCTTTTTCGTTCTCGCGGACGCAGCGCAGATACATCTCGTCGGGCATTTGTGTGCGCGTGAAGCCGAGCAATTTGCGGCCGAGCGATTGGCCCTGATAGGCGGGCGCGACGAACAGCATGTCGAGATAGAGTTTTGGCAAATGCAGCGCCAGCATTGCGGCGATCGTGCCGTTGTCGTCGGCGACGAACAGGCTCCAGCCGTCGTCGATCTCGCGCCGGATGCGTGCGCGCAGGTTTGCGAGCAGGAATTCGCTCGCCTCGCCGAGCCCGGTCGAGACCCAGCTCTCCATCCAGACACGGCCGATCTCGTCGTATTCGTCCGCGCGGGCCGAGCGGATGAGGAGATGCGACATCGAGGCCTCAGGTCGGCTTGCTGCGCACGGATGGACGCGCGCGAACCTTGCCCGCCGACAGGCACACCACCTCGGAGATCTGCAGCAGTTGCCGCGCCAGCGGGCTGGTCTTGCGCCAGACCATGCCGATGGTGCGCGACGGCTGCGGGTCGCGGAAGCGTGCCAGCGAGACCGAGGCCGATCGTGTCTCCACCGACACGGCCATCTCCGGGATCAACGTGACGCCGATGCCGGCGCTGACCATCTGGACCAGTGTCGACAGCGAATTGGCATCCAGCATCTCGCGCGGCGGTGCCGATTGCATGTTGCAGAATGACAGCGCCTGATCGCGGAAGCAGTGCCCCTCTTCGAGCAGCAGCAGCCGCATCTCGCGCATCATCTCCCGCGATGGTGCCGGCGTTCCCTCATCCGCGCTCGGGCGCACCAGCAGGAATTTTTCCTCGAACAGGGCGACCTCGGTGAGCGAGGGCTCGGACACCGGCAACGCCACGATGGCGGTATCGAGCCGGCCTTCCACCAGTTCCTGGATCAGCCGCGGCGTCATCGTCTCGCGCACGCGGATGTCGAGTTCTGGATGCATGCGCGTCAGATTCTTGGTGATCGTCGGCAGCAGATAGGGCGCGATCGTCGGGATCATGCCGATGCGCAGCCGTCCAGAGAACCGGTCCTGCGAGGCGCGGGCGAAATCGCCGAGTTCGTCGACCGAGCGCAAGATGTCGCGGACGCGCTGCGCGAGCTCCTCGCCAAACCGGGTCAACGCCACCTGCCGGGCGCTGCGCTCCAGCAACAGGCCGCCGAGCGCCTCCTCCAGCTCCTTGATTTGCATCGACAGGGCGGGCTGCGAGATTGAACAGGACTCAGCCGCGCGGCCGAAATGACTGTGACGCGCCAGGGCGTCGAAATACCGGAGCTGGCGCAGCGTGAGGTTTAGCATCAGAAAATCTTATCGCTGCGATCATTAAAGTCAACTTCCCCTGATCGAACGTGAAGCTTAGAGTGCTTCTACCTGGTCAAAGGCGCGAGTTCGACGCCACCAGAGGAGGTATTCATGGACGACACTTCAAAGTGCCCGTTTTCGGGTGGAAAACGTGTGCCGGCGAACCGCGATTGGTGGCCGACCCAGCTCAGCATCGAGATGCTGCACAAGAATTCCCCCAAGTCCGACCCGATGGACAAGGACTTCGACTACGCCAAGGAATTCAAGTCGCTCGACCTGAATGCGGTCATCAAGGACCTGACGGCTTTGATGACAGACTCGCAGGAATGGTGGCCCGCCGACTTCGGTCACTACGGCGGCCTCATGATCCGCATGGCCTGGCATAGCGCGGGCACCTATCGCACCACCGACGGTCGCGGTGGCGCCGGCGCCGGGCAGCAGCGTTTCGCGCCGCTCAACAGCTGGCCCGACAACGCCAACCTGGACAAGGCACGCCGTCTGCTCTGGCCGATCAAGCAGAAATACGGCCGCAAGATCTCCTGGGCCGATCTGATGGTGCTGGCCGGCAACGTCGCGCTGGAGTCGATGGGCTTCAAGACCTTCGGCTTTGCCGGCGGCCGCGTCGACGTCTGGGAGCCGGAAGAGCTGTATTGGGGTCCGGAAGGGACGTGGCTGGGCGATGAGCGCTACAGCGGCGAACGCCAACTCGCCGAGCCGCTGGGCGCGGTGCAGATGGGCCTGATCTACGTCAATCCGGAAGGCCCGAACGGCAAGCCGGATCCGGTCGCCGCGGCCAAGGACATTCGCGAGACCTTCGCCCGCATGGCGATGAACGACGAAGAGACCGTCGCGCTGATCGCCGGCGGCCACAGCTTCGGCAAGACCCATGGTGCGGGCGATCCGTCGCTGGTCGGACCGGAGCCGGAAGCGGGCGTGCTCGAGGATCAGGGCCTCGGCTGGAAGAGCAAGCACGCGTCGGGTCACTCGGGCGATTCCATCACCAGCGGACTCGAGGTGACATGGACGACGACACCGACCAAGTGGAGCAACAACTTTTTCGAGAACCTGTTCAATTTCGAATGGGAGCTGACGAAGAGCCCGGCCGGTGCGCAGCAGTGGACGGCCAAGAACGCCGATGCCATCATTCCCGACGCCTTCGACAAGTCGAAGAAGCACCGGCCGACGATGCTGACGACCGATCTCTCGCTGCGTATGGATCCGGCCTATGAGAAGATATCGCGCCGCTTCCTGGAGAATCCCGATCAGTTCGCGGACGCCTTCGCCCGTGCCTGGTTCAAGCTCACCCATCGCGACATGGGTCCGGTCGTGCGCTATCTCGGCCCGCTGGTGCCGAAGGAAACGCTGATCTGGCAGGACCCGATCCCCGCCGTGAATCACGAGCTGGCCAGCGAGCAGGATATCGCCTCGCTGAAGACCAAGATCCTGGCCTCGGGTCTGTCGGTCTCGGAGCTGGTCTCGACCGCATGGGCGTCGGCCTCGACGTTCCGCGGCTCGGACAAGCGCGGCGGCGCCAACGGCGCACGCATTCGCCTCGCCCCGCAGAAGGACTGGGAGGTGAACGAGCCGGCTCAGCTCTCGAAGGTTTTGGGCAAGCTCGAAGCGATCCAGAAGGACTTCAACGCGTCATCCGGTGCGAAGAAGGTCTCGCTGGCGGACCTCATCGTGCTCGGCGGCACCGCCGCGGTCGAGAAGGCGGCGAAGGATGCCGGCGTCGACGTCAAGGTCGGCTTCACGCCGGGCCGCATGGATGCCTCGCAGGAGCAGACCGACGCCGCTTCGTTTGCTCCGCTGGAGCCGCGGGCCGATGGCTTCCGCAACTTCATCGGCAAGCGGCAGCAGTTCATGATGCCCGAGGAGGCTCTGGTCGATCGTGCGCAGCTGCTCCGGCTTACCGGCCCGGAGATGACGGTGCTCCTCGGCGGTCTGCGCGTGCTCGGTGCCAATGCGAATGGTTCGAAGAACGGCGTCCTCACCTCGAAGGTGGGAACGCTGAGCAACGACTTCTTCGTCAACCTGCTCGACATGAGCACGCAGTGGACGCCGGCCGGCACCGACGGCACCTATGAGGCCCGCGACCGCAAGACCAACGCGGTGAAGTGGACCGGCACGCGCGTCGACCTGATCTTCGGCGCGCACTCGCAGCTTCGCGCCTACGCCGAGGTATATGCCACGTCGGATTCCAAGGAGCAGTTCGTCAAGGGCTTCGCCAGGGCCTGGACCAAGGTGATGAACCTTGACCGGTTCGACATCGCGGCCTGATCCCAAAGCTCGGCAAGCGACAAACAAAAAGGGCGGCCGCGAGGCCGCCCTTCGTGTTTCTGGCAGGTAGCGAGATTTACTCGCCGGCCGCTTCGCGCGCGGGCTGCTGGCTCTCGCCCTTGCCCTCGAGGTCTTCGCCGGTCTCCTGGTCGACGACCTTCATCGACAGGCGGGTCTTGCCGCGGTCGTCGAAGCCGAGCAGCTTGACCTTGACCTTGTCGCCTTCCTTGACGACGTCGGAGGTCTTCTGCACGCGCGCCGAGGCGAGCTGGCTGATGTGGACGAGACCGTCCTTGGAGCCGAAGAAGTTCACGAAAGCGCCGAACTCCATCACCTTGACGACGGTGCCGTCATAGATCTGGCCGACTTCCGGATCGGAGGCGATCGACTTGATCCACTTGATCGCGGCCTTCATGGCCTCGCCGTCGTTGGAGGCGACCTTCACGGTACCGTCGTCCTCGATATTGACCTTGGCGCCGGTCTTCTCGACGATCTCACGGATCACCTTGCCGCCGGTGCCGATCACTTCGCGGATCTTGTCGGTGGCGATCTTGAAGGTCTCGATGCGCGGCGCGTATTCGCCGAGCTCGGCACGGGCGTTGGTGAGCGCCTTCGACATCTCGCCGAGGATGTAGATACGTCCATCCTTGGCCTGGCCGAGCGCGACCTTCATGATCTCCTCGGTGATGCCCTCGATCTTGATGTCCATCTGGAGCGAGGTGATGCCCTGCTCGGTACCGGCGACCTTGAAGTCCATGTCGCCGAGATGGTCCTCGTCACCGAGGATGTCCGAGAGAACCGCGAAGCGCTTGTCTTCGAGGATCAGGCCCATCGCGATGCCCGCGGTCGGCCGCTTCAACGGCACGCCGGCGTCCATCAGCGCGAGCGAGGCGCCGCAGACCGATGCCATCGACGAGGAGCCGTTGGATTCGGTGATCTCCGACACCACGCGCGTGGTGTAGGGGAATTCGTGGTGCGGCGGCAGCACCGGGTGGATCGCGCGCCAGGCGAGCTTGCCGTGGCCGATCTCGCGGCGCTTGGTGCCGCCGAGGCGGCCGGTCTCACCGACCGAGTAGGGAGGGAAGTTGTAGTGCAGCAGGAACGTCTCTTTGTACGTTCCCGACAGCGCGTCGATGTACTGCTCGTCCTCGCCGGTGCCGAGCGTGGTCACGACCAGCGCCTGGGTCTCGCCGCGGGTGAACAGCGCCGAGCCGTGGGCGCGGGGCAGCACGCCGACTTCGGCGACGATGTTGCGCACGGTCTTGGAATCGCGGCCGTCGATGCGCTTGCCGGTGTCGAGAATGTTCCAGCGAACGATCTTGGCTTCGAGCTCCTTGAACACGCCGCCGATGCGCAGCTTGTCGTATTTGGGCTCCTGGCCTTCCGGGAAGTAGTGAGCGATCACCTTTTCCTTGACCTTGCCGACCGCGGCGTAGCGATCCTGCTTGACCGGAATGGCGTAGGCGGCGCGCAGTTCCTGCTCGACCATGCCGAGCATTTCCTTTTCGAGCGCCGAATTGTCGATCGTGGTGACCTCGCGGGGCTCCTTCGCAGCCTTTTCGGCGAGCTCGATGATCGCGTTGATCACGGGCTGGAAGTGGCGGTGACCGAACATCACGGCGCCGAGCATGATCTCTTCGTTCAGCTCCTTGGCTTCCGATTCCACCATCAGCACCGCGTCTGCGGTGCCGGCGACGACGAGGTCGAGCTGGGTGTCGACCATCTCGTCGAGAGTCGGGTTGAGGATGAACTCGTCATTGGCGAAGCCGACGCGCGCGGCGCCGATCGGGCCCTTGAAGGGAGCGCCCGACAGGGTCAGCGCAGCCGACGAGGCCACCAGCGCGACGATATCGGGATCGTTCTCCATGTCGTGCGAGAGAACGGTGACGATCACCTGGGTCTCGTTGCGCCAGCCGTTGACGAACAGCGGACGAATCGGACGGTCGATCAGGCGGGAAACCAGCGTTTCCTTCTCGGTCGGACGACCTTCGCGCTTGAAATAGCCGCCAGGAATGCGGCCGGCTGCGTAGGTCTTCTCCTGGTAGTCGACGGTCAGCGGCAGGAAGTCGACGCCTTCGCGCGGCGACTTCGCGGCAACGACGGTGGCGAGCACCACGGTCTCGCCGTAGGTCGCGACGACTGCGCCGTCGGCCTGGCGGGCGATCTTGCCGGTTTCGAGCTTGAGAGGGCGTCCACCCCAGTCGATCTCGACTGAATGCTTATTGAACATAGAGGTCTTCTTTCATGGGTTCTCGAAAGAAGGACGGGTCGAAAAACAAAAACCATGCGCAAGATTGCGGGACGTTGATCGAAGCGGGCGATCAGCGTCCTGCGATCCTGCCATGGTTTTTGGATTTCGGATGGCGTCCATCCCTTCGGGTCATACGGGCGCCTTGCCCGTTGTGCCCAGCCGCCGGATTGCTGCTGGACTGTCAGTCGGCACGAACGCGAACACCGAAGCGCGGTGTTCGCCCATCATGCCCCGGATGCTCGCCGTCAACGGCTCGCATCCGACGCGCACGCAGCCTCGACGAAAAACAAACGCTTTCGTTCGAAATCACGCGCGAAAACGCGCGCCGTTTGGCGCGCGCAAGAACTCTTAACGACGAATGTTGTGCTTCTCGAGCAGCGCCTTGTAGCGCGCCTCGTCCTTCTTCTTCACATAGTCGAGGAGCGAGCGGCGGGTCGAGACCAGCTTCAAGAGACCGCGACGCGAATGGTTGTCCTTCACGTGGGTCTTGAAATGGTTCGTGAGGTTGGCGATGCGTTCCGAAAGGATCGCGACCTGAACCTCTGGCGAACCGGTATCGCCGGCCTTGTTGGCATTCGTCTTGATGACTTCCGCTTTGCGTTCTGCGGCAATCGACATCGGTCAATTTCTCTCGTTGCGATCGGCGCTGGCAGTCAGGCCGGTCAGGTTGAACACACGCTTGGGGATGATTTCGCCATTGCCGACTTCGGCAAGCGCGAGAAGCCGGCCTGCCACCGTGACATAGACTGTGCCGCTACAAGTGGGCGCATCCCGTCCGCGCAACAAAACGGCTTGGCCCCGATGGAGCCTTGCCGCATCAGCCCGAGTGACGGCCAGTGCCGGGATGTCGTCCAGCGCGGTCTCAACGGGCATAAGCGCGTCGGCGAGGCTACCCTCGCCGGACGCGGCTCTATCGCACAAAGCCTCCAACTGATCCAGCGGAATCATGTCGTTCTCGCCAAATGGGCCGACCAGGGTCCGCCGCAGCGCGCAGATATGGCCGTAAGTGCCGAGAATCCTACCCATATCGCGGGCCAGCGCGCGGACATAGGTGCCCTTGCCGCACTCGGCCTCGAACACGGCCCGGTCGCTATCCGGTTGATCTACAAGGCTTAAACGGTGAATCTCGACCGGGCGGGGGGCCAGTTCCACGATCTCGCCGTCGCGGGCGAGGTCGTAGGCGCGCTCGCCCTGGACCTTGATCGCGGAATAGCGCGGCGGGATCTGCTGGATCACCCCCGTGAAACGGGGCAGCAGGGCCTCGATGTCCTCCCGGGTCGGGCGCTGGTCCGAGGTTGCGGTCGCCCGGCCCTCGATGTCGTCGGTGTCGCGCTCCTCGCCCCAGCATACCGTGAATCGGTAGCGCTTGCGGCCATCCATGACGAAGGGAACGGTCTTGGTGGCCTCGCCGAGCGCGATCGGCAGGCCGCCGGAGGCCAGCGGATCCAGCGTGCCGGCATGGCCGGCGCGCTTGGCGTTGAACAGGCGCTTGAGCACGGCAACGGCCTGCGTCGAGGTCATGCCGATCGGCTTGTCGAGCACGACCCAGCCGTGAACGTCGCGACGGTCGCGGCGCGGCTGGTTGCCCTTCTGCTTGTTGGCGCGCGGATCGTTGTTGACGCGGCGCGGCTCCTGAGGCGGCTGAGAATTGCCACTCATGTCCGCAAAATTATTTTTCTGCACGTCGAGCTGATCGGCCTCTTCGCCGCCGATCGTGCCGTGAGCCGGGTCCATCGTCATCGTTCTTCTTCCCGATCCGAATCCGGATCCTGTTCCAGGTCCTTCTGCACCGCGGGTGTTCGCAAAAGCTTCTCGATCCGTTCCGCTTCGTCGAATCGTTCGTCGACGCGGAAGCGAAGGTCAGGTGCAAATTTCAGGTTAACGCGCCGCGCGACCTCGCCGCGCAGGAATTTCTTGTTGCGCTCGAGCGCAGCGAGGACGACCTCGGTGTCGCGGCCACCGAGCGGCATCACATAGACTGTCGCGAGCTTCAGGTCGGGCGACATCCGCACCTCCGGCACGGTGATGATGTGACCTTCGAGGTCTGCATCATGCACGCTGCCTTGCGCCAGAATCTCGGCTATCGCATGGCGAACCTGCTCGCCGACCCGCAACTGACGTTGCGAGCCGCCGGACGCGGAACTCTTTTTCTGATGATGGCGGGGCATGGTCTGAAAATCACCTCGTCATGCCCGCGTTTGGGGCACTGGCACTGTCATTTGTCTTGTTGAAACGAAGAGGGGTGGATGGCCGGAAAAAAATCCGGCCATCGCACTCCCGCAATTCAGTTCAAAAAAGATCCAGGCGCTTCGGTAAGATTTGGACTTACAGGGAGCGCTGGATCGTCTCCACGCGGTAACACTCGATGACGTCACCGGCGCGCATGTCGTGATAGTTCTCGAAGGCCATGCCGCATTCCTGACCGGACTGGACTTCCTTCACTTCGTCCTTGAAGCGCTTCAGCGTCGACAGCTTGCCTTCGTGCACGACGACGTTGTCGCGGATCAGACGCACGTTGGCGCCGCGTTCCACGGTGCCGTCGGTGACGCGGCAGCCGGCGACCTTGCCGACCTTGGAGATGTTGAAGATTTCCAGGATCGCGGCATTGCCGAGCATGGTTTCCCGCAGGGTCGGCGCGAGCAGGCCGCTCATGGCCTTCTTCACGTCGTCCACGAGGTCGTAGATGATGTTGTAGTAACGGATCTCGATGCCGTTGCGCTTGGCGGCCGCAGCGGCCTCCTTGTTCGCACGAACCGAGAAGCCGATGATCGCGGCGTTGAAGCCTTCCGCGAGCGTCACGTCCGATTCCGAGATGCCGCCGACACCCGCATGCAGGATGCGCGCGGCGACTTCGTCGGTGCCGAGCTTCTCCAGCGAGCCGAGGATCGCTTCCAGCGAGCCCTGCACGTCGGCCTTGATGATCAACGGGAATTCCTTGCGGCCCGCCGTCTTCAACTGCGACATCATCTGCTCGAGCGAGCCGCGCATGCCGGAGATCGAGGCCGCCGCGTTCTCGCGCTTCTGGTGCGCGCGGTAGCTGGTGACCTGGCGGGCGCGGGCTTCGTTCTCGACCACGGCGAGACGATCGCCGGCTTCCGGCGGACCGTTGAAGCCGAGCACCTCGACCGGCACTGACGGACCGGCCTCCTGCACCGTCTCGCCCTGATCCGAGATCAGCGCGCGGACGCGGCCCATTTCGGCGCCGGCGACGATGATGTCACCGACACGGAGCGTGCCGCGCTGGACCAGAACGGTCGCGACCGGACCGCGGCCACGATCGAGCTTGGCTTCGATCACGGTGCCTTCGGCCGGACGGTCCGAATTGGTCTTGAGGTCGAGGATGTCGGCCTGAAGCGCGATCATCTCGAGCAGCTTGTCGAGATTGGTCTTGTTCTTCGCCGACACTTCGACATCGACGACTTCGCCGCCGAAGGATTCGACCTGCACCTCGTGCTGGAGCAGCTCGGTGCGCACGCGCTCGGGCTTGGCGTCGGGCTTGTCGATCTTGTTGATGGCAACGATGATCGGCACCCGCGCCGCCTTGGCGTGGTTGATGGCTTCGATCGTCTGCGGCATCACGCCGTCGTCGGCCGCAACCACCAGCACGACGATGTCGGTCACCTTGGCGCCGCGGGCGCGCATCGCGGTGAACGCGGCGTGGCCGGGCGTGTCGATGAAGGTGATCTTCTTGCCGCTTTCGGGCGACAGCACCTGATAGGCGCCGATATGCTGGGTGATGCCGCCGGCTTCGCCGGAGACCACGTTGGCATGACGGAGCGCGTCGAGCAGCGAGGTCTTGCCGTGGTCGACGTGACCCATCACGGTCACCACCGGCGAGCGCGGCTCGGTGTCGGTGGAATCGTCGATGGCGTCGAACAGGCCTTCTTCAACGTCGGACGCGGCAACGCGCTTGACGGTATGACCAAGCTCCTCGGCGATCAGCTGCGCGGTGTCGGCATCGATCACGTCGGTGATCTTGTGGATCGCGCCCTGCTTCATCAGCATGCGGATGATTTCCACCGCGCGCTCCGACATGCGGTTGGCGAGCTCCTGGATGGTGATCGCCTCCGGGATGACCACCTCGCGAATGAGCTTTTCCTTCGGCTCGTTCGCGGCATGGCCCTTCAGACGCTGGGTGCGGCGGCGGAACGAGGCGATCGAGCGCTCGCGGACGTCGTCGGCATTGAAGGCAGTGACGACCGTCAGGCGGCCGCGCTCCTTCTGCGGGCCGGGCTTGTGTGTGGGCTTGGGAGCGACCACAGGCCGTGCAGCGCCGCCGGGGCCGCGACGGATCTGGCGCGGACCCTCGTCCTCGTCGGGTCCGGCTGCGACAGCGGGGGCGCGGCCCACCGGGCCTCCCGGCCGCTGCGTGGTCGTTCCGGGCCGCGCGGTCGTTGTTCCCGGGCGTGCCGTGGTGGTTGTGCCGGGGCGCGCCATAGGCGCTCCGGGGCGCGCTGCAGGAGCGGCCGAGGTCGCCGTTGCGGGGCGCGCGGCGGATTGCGGTTGCTCGCCTTCGCCAAAACGCTTCTTGGCCTCGGTTTCGGCCTTCCGCTTGGCTTCCTCTTCGTGTCGGTGACGCTCCTCCTCGGCCTTGCGGCGGGCTTCGGCGGCCTCGCGATCGGCACGCTCGGCGCTTTCGCGGACCGCGCGGCGCTGGGCCTCTTCCTCGGCATGGCGGCGCTCTTCGACTTCGCGCACCTTGGCATCGGCCAGCGCGCTGGCGCGGGCGGAACGTTCGTCCTCGGTCAGCGTACGCAGCACCACGCCGGAGCCGGCGTTGCGCGGCGGCGCGGGGCGGGCCGGAGCAGGCTTGGGCGCGGCGGCCGGCGCGGGTTTCGCCACCTCGGCGACCTGCGGCTCGGGGCTGCCGTCGACACGGCGCTTGCCACGCTTCTCGACCACGACCTGCTTGCTACGGCCATGACTGAAGCTCTGGCGCACGGTGCCCGTTTCGACGCGCGGCTTGAGCGATAGCGTCTTGCTCGGAACGCTCAGCTTCTTGTCGCCAGGGGTCTTGGTATCAACCATTAAGCAGTCCTAATCCTGATCTTGTTGTCTTGTGCGTTGCCGCACCGTGCTATCGGGTGGTCGTTGTCTCTCAGAAATCCTGGCCGGGCTTTTCGGCAGTCCTGTCAGCGTCCGCCATCCGGTATCGGACCAGCATCTGGCTACGTGACAGGAATGACTTGCTCGCCGGGCCCGCGAGCAGGGCAGCATGTATCACATTTGACCGGGTAAGTGCCAAATCCAATTCTGATGATTTTAGTGCGGTGACGACGGGAATCTGCGGCTTGGCGCCGCGATTTCCCTCATTTTGACGCGCCAGCATGTCCAATTTGCGGATTCCGTCCGCGGCCCCGTCGCTGGCATGGATCAGGACCTCGACCGTACCTTCCCGAAGCGCGCTTTCGACCTTGCCGAAACCGGCGACGATCTGGCGCGCCTTGGCGGCAATCCCAAGGGCTTCGACCACGCTCCGGACCAGGAGCGCCTCGATGTCGGCGGGAAGCGTCGGAGGGATGCGCAGCTCGCGCTTGAAGGCTTTGGTAAAATGGTGACGCCGGACGGCTTCCGCAACCACCTCGCGCGAGGCGGTGACCCACATGCCGCGTCCGGGCAGCTTGCGCTTGAGATCGGGAACTATGTGCCCTTGCGGCGAGACGACGAAGCGGATCAGCTCGTCGATCGGCCGGACCTCGCGGCTGACCGCACACATCCGCATGGTCGCGGACCTTTCGGTCCGCGGTCCATGGTCAAGTTCGGGGTCAGTATCGGCGAGCATCCGGGTGACATCCTCCTTCGCCTTAAGCCGGCTGATCTTCGGTCGCCTCGGCCTCTTCGGCGGGCTTGGCGAGATCGGCCTCGGTGATCCAGCCGGCCTTGACACGGGCCTGCATGATCATCGCTTCAGCATCGTCACGGGAAATTTCGAGGCCATCGAGCGCGCCCGGATATTTGGTCTGCTCGCCGCCCTCCTTGCGCTCGGTCCAGCCGACCAGATCGTCCGTGGCGCAACCGGCGAGGTCGTCGACCGTCTTGATGTCGTTCTCGCCGAACTTCACCAGCATCTTCGAGGTGACGCCGGGCACGTCCTTCACGGCGTCCTCGACGCCGAGCTCCTTGCGCCTGGCCTCGAGTTCGGCTTCCAGCTGTTCGAGATATTCACGGGCGCGGTTCTGGAGTTCCTGCGCGGTCTCCTCGTCGAAACCTTCGATGCCGGCGAGTTCCTTGACGTCCACCATCGCGAGTTCCTCGACCGAGGTGAAGCCTTCGGACGCCAGCAATTGGCCGACCACTTCGTCGACATTGAGCGATTCCATGAAGACGCGGGTGGAGTTCTCGAAATCGGCCTGGCGGCGCTCCGATTCCTCCTGCTCGGTCAGGATGTCGATGTCCCAGCCGGTGAGCTGCGAGGCCAGACGCACATTCTGGCCGCGGCGGCCGATCGCCAGCGAGAGCTGGTTGTTGGTGTCGGGCACGACGACCTCGATGCGTTCGCGGTCTTCGTCGATGACGACCTTGGAGACTTCGGCCGGCGCCAGCGCGTTGACCACGAAGGTCGCGATGTCGGGCGACCAGGGGATGATGTCGATCTTCTCGCCCTGCAATTCGTTCACCACCGCCTGCACGCGCGAACCGCGCATACCGACGCAGGCGCCGACCGGATCGACCGAGGAATCACGGGAAATCACGCCGATTTTTGCGCGCGAGCCGGGATCGCGGGCGACCGCCTTGATCTCGACGATGCCGTCATAGATCTCGGGCACTTCCTGCGCGAACAGCTTTGCCATGAACTGCGGATGGGTGCGGGAGAGGAAGATCTGCGGGCCGCGGGTCTCGCGGCGGACGTCGAAGATGTAGGCCCGGACGCGGTCGCCGTTGCGGAACACTTCGCGCGGCAGCATCTCGTCGCGACGGATGATGGCCTCGCCGCGGCCGAGATCGACGATCACACTGCCATATTCGACGCGCTTGACGACGCCGTTGACGATGTCACCGATACGGTCCTTGAATTCCATATATTGCCGGTCGCGCTCGGCCTCGCGCACCTTCTGCACGATCACCTGCTTGGCGGATTGCGCGGCGATGCGGCCATATTCCAGCGGCGGCAGGGTGTCGGCGATGGTGTCGCCGACCTGGGCACCGGGATTGGCGCGCTGCGCATCCACCAGCGAGATCTGGTTGGAATGATTTTCGACCGTCTCGACCACCAGCATGTGGCGCGACAACCGGAGCTCGCCCTTCTTCGGGTCGATCTCGGCGTGAACGTCGGTCTCGCTGCCGTAACGGGCCCGCGCCGCCTTGGCGATGGCATCCTCCATCGCCGCGATGACGATGCCGCGGTCGATCGATTTCTCGCGCGCAACGGCGTCGGCGATCTGAAGCAATTCAAGTCGATTGGCGCTGACTGCCATGGCTAGTCTCCTTCGTCAGGATCGATCTCGCCCCGTCGCGCGCGTTCGGCGGCCAGGCGATGTTTCTTGGTGTTGGTCGGAGCCGGCTTCTTCGTAGGGGCCGGCGCCGGCTTCTTAGCCGGCTTGGTGTTCTTGGTCGTTTTTTCACTGATGCTGGCGTGCGGTGCCGCCGGCGGCTCCAGGCCGAGATTGCGGCGCATCTCGCGTGCCTGGGCCTTGCCGCGGCGCATGGATTCCGCGATCAGCTCGTCGGTCAGCACCAGCCGTGCCTCGGCGATATCTTCCATCGTCAGGAGAACGTCGGCAGTGTCGCCCGCCTTGATGTCGTCGCGGTGCAGATGCACGCGGTCGCCTTCGACGGGGCCGATCGTGCCGCGGAACCGCTTCCGCCCTTCATGGGCGACCGCCATCTCGATCTTCACCAGATGCCCGGCATAACGCTCGAAATCGGAGCGGCGCACCAGCGGGCGGTCGATCCCCGGTGAGGAGATTTCCAGGCGATAGGCGCGATCGACCGGATCGGCGACGTCGAGCACGGGCGACAGCGCCCGCGAGATCGCCTCGCAATCCTCGATCTGCATCGAGCCGTCCGGCCGCTCGGCCATAACCTGCACGGTGCAGCCGGATTCGCCGGAAATGCGGATCCGCACCAAGCGGTAGCCCATGCCTTCGAGCACCGGCCCGGCGACCGCGGACACCCGTGCCGCCACGCCCGGCTCGACTACGAGCCTCGGCTCGGCCAGCAGTTCGGCATCCGTGGAACCAGGGTTCGGTTCGGTCATGTCAGAGGTCAAGGCGCTCGATATGGTTAAGGCTTGGTTTAAGATTTCAAAGCTCGCTTCGGAACTCTCCCGACAGATCGCCGGGCCGCACATCTTCCACCAAGCCGCGTTCAGGTAATAAAAAAGAGCGGGTCCTTTCGGGCCCACTCTCACTACGCGGATCGTATGAGAAGATGAATTGGCGCTGATATAGCCCTTTCCGTCTTCCCGGACAAGGCCCATGCAGGGCAGGCCGGGCTTTTTGCGCCCGGCCTGCGGCCCCACGCAACGCTTCCTTCACCTCCGAGGCCTAAATTCCCTGCTTGTGGGGCGGCTTGGACCAAGGGCGCACCCGCGGCGTGCCCCGTACGAGTTTGCGTTTTCATGACCGTTGCCACGTCGCTCATTCCTGGACTGGACGATATCGTCAAACGCGGCGACCCGCGGCGTCGCGGCGAGATCGCGCACGCCATCTCCCAATTGTTTTTTCAGGACGCCGAGAATCTCCGTCCCGATGTCATCGATCTCTTCGATAATTTGCTGATCGATCTCGTCCCGCATGCCGAGCTCGCCTCGCGCGTCGATCTCGCCGAACGCTTCTCGCGCCTGAACAACGCGCCCCGGCATCTCGTGAGTCAGCTCGCGCGCGAAAACGAAATCGCGGTGGCGGGCCCCGTGCTGCGCCATTCGCCCGTGCTCGACGACGCCGCCCTCGTCGAGATCGCGCGACTGAAGGGCCAGGGCCATCTGCTGGCGATGAGCGAGCGCCCCACGCTGTCGGCTGTCGTCACCGACGTGCTGGTCGAGCGCGGCGATCGTGACGTGGTGCGCCGCGCCGCGGGCAATTCTGGCGCGGTGTTCTCGCCTGGCAGCTATTCGGAGCTGATCAAGCGTGCCGCGCAGGATGGCGTGCTGACGCTCAGGATCGGCCAGCGTAGCGATCTTTCGGGTGAGAACCTGAAACAGCTTCTCGACGGCACGCTCGACGTCATCCGCCGTCGCCTCTCGAGCGTGGTCAATCCCGTGCGCCAGGTCGAGATCAAGCGCGCCATGGCGGCCATCGAGGAAGCCACGCTGCCGCCGGGCCCGCGTCGCGATTTCTCGGGAGCGCAACGTACGGTTCTGGCCTTGCATCGCGGAGGCCATCTTGGCGAGAGCGCGCTGCTTGGCTTTGCCAAGGCCCACAAATACGAGGAGGCGATCGCTTCGCTCTCGGCGATGTCCGGCGTCCGCCTCTCGGTCCTCGATCGCCTGATCACAGGTGACCGCTACGATCCAATTCTGGTTCTGGGACGGGTGCTGAATCTCGGCTGGCCGACAGTGCGTGCACTGATCTTGATGTGGTACGGCCCGAATCGCACGCCAGCCGATGCCGATCTCGAGCAGGCGCGCGCGAACTTCACGCGCTTGATGCCGACGACCGCTGAGCGCGTCGTGAATTTCTGGCGCAATCGGCAGACGATCTAAACCCGTCGAAACCGCAGATACGCCGCCTTGCGGCCTTCGCGCGTGGCCTTTCGGCCGTAGCGCGTCATCGTGTATCCGTCCCACGGCAGGCGAAAATCATCGGCGCGCTCCGCGAGCCAGACAAAGTCCTGCGAGCGCGACAGATGCGACAGCGTCCAGGCGCAGTAATCGTCGATGTCGCAGACGAAGCGAAATTCGCCGCCGGCTTTCAACACGCGCGCCATCGCGGCGATGGTCCGGTCCTGGAGGAAGCGCCGCTTCCAGTGCCGCCGTTTCGGCCAGGGATCGGGATGGATCAGGTCGATCCGCGACAGCGAAGCCTTCGGCAGCCAGGCCAGGAGCTCGGCGGCATCACCTGCGAACAGGCGGACGTTGCCGATGTCGGCGGCCTCGATCTGCGCGAGGATCTTCGCCATGCCGTTGACGTAAGGCTCACAGCCGATGAAGCCGGTTGTGGCGAAGCTTTGCGCTTCCGCCGCAAGATGCTCGCCGCCGCCGAAGCCGATCTCGAGCCGCAAATCGTCGACTGCGGGGGCGAAGATCTCGCGGGCATCCGCCGGTGCTTCGCGGTCGATGGCGAGCGCAAGGCGCGGCAGCAGATGATCGATCAACTCGGCCTGGTGCTGCCTGAGCTTGTGGCCCTTGCGGCGTCCGAAGAAGGCGCGCTCGCTGTCCTCGCGATCGGGATCTGATTTGCGCTCACTCATCGTAGCGTCTGATACAGGCGATGGAGCAGCCGCGCGCGCGGTTCGAGCGACGAGACATAGAGCTGCTCATAATGCGTGTGCGCGCCCTTGCCGTCGACGCCGAGCCCGTCGAGCGTCGCGGTGTGGGCGGCGGTGAAATTACCGTCCGAGCCGCCGCCGGTGTGAACGTCGAGCAGCTCGAAGCCGATCTCCGTGGCAACGGTCTTTGCATGTTCGTACAGCGAGGCGCCGGCATTGCTCTTCTCGTAAGGCGGACGATTGAGTCCGCCCGTGACCTTGACGGTGACGCCATCCGTCCTCGATGTCAGGGCGAGGATCTTGCCGACGAATTCATCCGCGTCCTTGAAGCTCAGCACGCGCAGATCGACTTCGGCGTGGGCTTCTTCCGGCGTCACGTTGGGCCGCGTGCCGCCGCGCACCACGCCCACATTGACGGTGACGCCGCGCGCGAGATCGTTCATCGCTTCCAGCGCCAGGATGACATTGGCGAGCTCGCGGATCGCGCTGCGGCCATCCTGGGGCCGCGTGCCCGCATGCGCGGGCACGCCCTTGATGAACACTTCGAATCGCCCGACGCCCTTGCGGCCGGTGACGATCTTGCCGCCATCGCGGGCCGGCTCCGTCACCAGGACGTACTTCGCCTTGCGCCCTTCGGTCTCGATGAGTGCGCGAGAGGTGGGGCTGCCGATCTCCTCGTCGGAGGTGAATAGGTGGGTGATGCCGAGCGGCGAGCGATCGGCCGTGGCACAAAGCGCGCGAAAGGCGTGGTGGGCGATGTAGGCGCCGCCCTTCATGTCGTAGATGCCGGGACCGAACGCGCTGTCGCCTTCGACCTTGAACGGCAGGCGCTCGATAAATCCCATGGGGTGAACGGTATCGAGGTGGCTCAGCACCAGGATGCCCGGCCGGTCCTGGCCCCACGTCGAGCGCGCCACGAGATGATCGCCGCAACCATCGACGCCGGCGATGCGCTCAAGCGTGACAGGGAGATCGCGGTATTGCTCCGCGACCATCGAGACCAGCTTGTTGACCTGTTCAGGCGCGTCCGTTGGCGTCTCGACCTCCACCCAGCGGCGGATGCCATCGAGAATAGTTTGAGAATCGAACCAATTGGAGCCGGTCATGAGCGCATCTGTGCCTTTGAATCGCATCATCGAGGAAGACGCGCATCAAAGCGCGGCCGCAAATGACGACATAGGCCAGATTTGACGCAGCCTCAAATCGGGTTGAGATGGCGCGTCAGCGCTTGTCGGGGCCTTCGCGGGCCGCGATCTGCTCGACGAGATCGACGATCGAGCGGCGCATCTTCGAATCGGTGATTCGGGTGAACGCCTTGGTCAAGGCGAGTCCTTCGGAAGTCGCGAGGAAATCCGAGACGTAAGATGGCGATGCGCCTTCTGCGAAGCCGTCCGGCCCCGCCACGCCGCTCGGACCGCCCTCGAACAGGAACGACACAGGCACCTGGAGAATTTCGGCAATTTGCTGGATGCGGCTCGCGCCGACCCGATTTGTGCCCTTCTCGTATTTCTGAACTTGTTGGAAGGTCAGGCCCAAAGCTTCACCGAGCTTTTCCTGGCTCATGCCCAACATGATGCGGCGCATCCGCACGCGACTGCCGACATATTTGTCAACAGGGTTGGGCGCTTTCGACATTTCCTCAGCCCTCCAAACATCACCTTCGGCGCAATCAGGAATGCCTCAGGTGTAAGCAACGTCAAAATCAGACCCTGTTATTGGAAAACATTGCGGAGAAATTTAGCAATGCCCACTGTCTTTTGCAGCCGGTGCAGAATGAGGAGGCCGCGTGCAGTCTGTCAACCGTGGGACTACGGTTGTCAAAAGTTATCGGCCGCGGCTGCGTAATCAGGGATGCCGTTTGGCAACACGTCGGCGGACCGCCCAAAACACGGCGAGCGCGACAAGCATGGCCGCGGGTACATCGCCCACGCGCGCATAGATGGTCGGCGGGATCGCGGCGGGCAGATTTGCATCCAAAATGCCTTCGATCCCGAGACCGAGGCTGGCGACGATGCGTCCCACCGGATCGATCACTGCGGAAACGCCGGTATTGGCGGAGCGAACCAGCGGCAATCCGAGCTCGATCGCGCGCATCCGCGCCTGTTCGAGGTGTTGGTAGGGGCCGGTCGAGATTCCGAACCAGCCGTCATTGGTGAGATTCACGATCCAGCCTGGACGTTCATTGCGTCCAGCCACCTCGCCGGGAAAGATTGCCTCGTAGCAGATCAGCGGCAGCGCAGAGGGCGCGCCGGGGACCGCCAGCGCATGCCGCACGGTGCCGGGAATGAAGCCACCGCGCACACGCGTGAGTTGCTCGAAACCGAGCTTCTCCATCAGGCCCTGGTAGGGAAGAAATTCGCCGAACGGCACCAAATGCAGCTTGTCGTACACAGAGAGCACGCTGCCGTCATGGTCGATCACGTAGATCGAATTATAGGCGCGGGTGATCGGCGTGCCCCGCGGCAGGTCGGGCGCGCGGACCGAGCCCGTGATCAGCACCGTGCCCTTGGGCAGAAGCTCCGCGATTTGCGCCATAGCGTCGGCTTCGCGAGTGAGGAAGAACGGAAAGGCGGATTCCGGCCAGATCAGGATGGTGGCATCGCGCACGCCGGTCGATTGTGGCCCGGAGGCGCGGTCCGACAAGGCCAGATATCTCTTCATCACCTCCGCCTTGGCGGCGTAGTTGAATTTCGCGTCCTGCTGGAGATTCGGCTGCATCAGGCGCAATTTGGTGCCGGCGACTATCGTGGTCGGATGGAGCGACAGGCGGATCGCGCCGAAGATACCCATGACAAGCAGGAGCGCCAGGGCTGCGGCCGGTGCGCGCCACGCCAGGCGGCGATCGGGCGTGCGGTCGATCAGCGCCGCGGGGCTCGCGAAGATCGCAACCGTCAGGAACGTCATGCCCCACAGGCCGATCAGCGACGCCGTTTGTGCCAGCGGCAGCGGCTCGGACAGCGCATAGCCGAACGCGTTCCAGGGGAAGCCGGTCAGCGCATGGCCGCGCAGCCATTCGGTGATGGTGAGACTTGCCGCGAGCGCAAGCACGCGCGTGGCGTTCTTGGTCCAGAGCAGGCGGGCGAGCGCAAAGCCCATTGCCGTGAAGATGGACAGATAGGCCGGCAGGCCCAGCACGGCGAACGGCGTCAGCCAGGCGAACACATCGGCATCGACGAAGAAGGCGTAGCCGATCCAGTAGAGGCCGGGCACGAAATAGCCGAGCCCAAACCAGTAACCGGTCAGCGCCGCGGCGGGGACGCCGCGATATCGTCCGGCGCCGGCGCCGTCGATCAGCCAGACCAGCACCGGGAAAGTGATGAACAGCACCGGGGAGGCGTTGAACGGCGCCAGCGCCAGCACCGAGAGCGCACCAGCAGCCATCGCGACGAGCGCGCGCTTCCATCCCCAGGTCAGGATGATGGCAAGCGCGATCTGGCGAAATCGCTGGAAAGGGCTCACTGCGGACCGGTCCCGTCGCTGGGCGGCGGGGTGGGCGTGTCGCTGGCCGTCGGCTGGCTGCCATCCGGCGCAGCCTCGCGGCGCCGGCTCTCGCGCTGGGTGCGCGGCGCGGGGCGCTCCTTTCGCGTCGAGATCCGCAGCCGCTTGACCCGGCGCGGATCGGCATCGAGCACCTCGATCTCGTAATGGCCGGGGCCCGAGATCACCTCGCCGCGCACCGGCAGGCGCCCGACGAAGCTGACGAGATAGCCGCCCAGCGTCTCCACTTCCTCGCCGGCCTCCCCGGTGACGAAGTCCTCGCCGATCACGGTGCGGACGTCGTCGAGGCTGGCGCGGGCGTCCGCGATGAAGGCGTTGTCGGGCAGCCGCACGATCGAGGGCGGCTCGTCGCTGTCATGCTCGTCGTCGATCTCGCCGACGATCTGCTCGACGATGTCCTCGAGCGAGACCAGCCCGTCGCTGCCGCCATATTCGTCGACCACCAGCGCCAGATGGATGCGAGTGGCCTGCATCTGCGCCAGCAGGTCGATCGCCCGCATCGACGGCGGCACGTAGAGCAGCTTGCGGATGATGCGCGCTTCTTCGAGCGGCAGCGCGAGATCGACCGTACGCAGATCGAGCCCGGCCGGCAGCGGTTTCTTGCGCTTGGTTTTCGTGACCCCCGACACGCGCGCACGCGCGGTCATGAAGGCGAGCAGATCGCGGATATGGACGATGCCGACGGGATCGTCGAGCGTCTCGTTGTAGACCACAAGGCGCGAATGGCCGGCGCTCTCGAAACGGTCCATCAACTCGCCGAGCGGGATGTCGCGCTTCACCGCGACAATGTCGGCGCGATGCACCATGACGTCGGCGATGCGACGCTCGTGCAGGCCGAGGATGTTGCGCAGCATGGTGCGCTCCACCGTCGAGAAGCCGGTGTCGTCGGGCGTCGTGGCGTCGAGCACGACCTGGAGGTCGTCGCGCACCGAACCCGCCTTCCAGCCGAACAACGTCCGGATGGCGCGCAGCAGCCAGCCATCGGCGGTCGGGCGCATCACCTCGCCTGAGGTCACCACGACCGGTAAATTGGCCGTGTTGCGCGGATTGTCCTGAATCGGGTCGGAATCCGGCATCTCAATGCGTCCCTGGGCGGTCGGCATAGGGGTCGGGAATGCCGAGATGAGCCAGGATCTCTCGTTCGAGCGCTTCCATTTCCTCGGCGTCGTCTTCGTTTTCGTGGTCGTAGCCGACCAGATGCAGGAAACCGTGCACGGCGAGATGGCTCAAATGATGATCGAACGGTTTTTGTTCCTCGTCCGCCTCACGCCGCATGGTCTCGTAGGCGATCGCAATGTCGCCGAGCATGCGCGGCGCATCGCCTGGCTTCCAGTCGCCTTCCGGCTGCAGCGCGGGAAACGACAGCACGTTGGTCGGCTTGTCGATGCCGCGCCAGTTGCTGTTCAGGGTGCGGATGCCGGCATCATCGGTCAGCATTACCGCCACTTCCGCCTCCGCAACGTCTTCGTCGACATTCTCGGCGGCGGCCGCCACGGCGCGCTGGATCACGGCTTCGGATTCGGGCTCCCGCTGCCAGCAATCGGCGACGACGAGGACCTCGGTGATGGGAAGGTTGGGGTGTGACATTGTCCTTGTTCCGAACGAAGGGGCGCCGTGTCCGCGCCCATATGGTCCGGTTGCTGCCTCGTCAGGATTTACCGGCGGCCGGCCGCTGCGGCGACCCTTCGTAGGCGGAGACGATCCGCGCCACGAGCTCGTGGCGGATCACGTCTTCGGCCTTGAAATGAACTTGCGCAATGCCTTCGACGCCGCTCAGCAGGCGCGTCGCCTCGGCGAGGCCCGAGGTCTGGCCGTTCGGCAAGTCGATCTGCGAGGGATCGCCGGTGATGATCATGCGACTGTTTTCGCCAAGGCGGGTCAAAAACATCTTCATCTGCATCGACGTGGTGTTCTGCGCCTCGTCCAGGATGATGGCCGCGTTGGTGAGCGTGCGACCGCGCATGAAGGCGAGTGGCGCGATCTCGATCTCGCCGGTCTGCAGCGCGCGCTCGACAATGCGCGGGTCCATCAGGTCATAGAGCGCGTCGTAGATCGGGCGAAGATAAGGATCGACCTTCTCGCGGAGATCGCCGGGCAAAAAGCCGAGCCGCTCGCCGGCTTCCACCGCTGGGCGCGACAGGATGATCTTGTCGACTTCCTTGCGCTCGAACAGCTGCGCGGCATGCGCGACCGCGAGCCAGGTCTTGCCGGTGCCGGCGGGGCCGATGCCGAACACCAGCTCGTGGCGCTTCAGCGCGCGGATGTAGGAATCCTGCGCCGCCGTGCGCGCACGCACCGGGCGCTTGCGCAGATTGATGCTGTCGAAGGTGGATTTGGCCGACTTGGCATCGAACTCGAACAGCGAGCCCTGCGCGATCACGGCACGGATCGCGCCCTCGACCTCGCCCTGGTCGAGATCCTGTCCCTTCACGGCCTGGGCGTAGAGCGTCTCCAGCACCCGGCGCGCGGCATCGCAGCCGTCGCGCGAGCCGCCGATGGTGATGTGGTTGCCCTTGGAATCGACGACGACGCCGAGCCGCCGTTCGATCTGTGCCAAATGCTGGCCATAAGGGCCAACTAGCGCGGACGCGGCGCGGTTGTCATCGAAATCGATGACGACCTGGGTCTCGGGCGGAACCTGCATCTCGCGGTCAAATTTGCGGCTAGGAGCGATGGAAGAAGACGAATCCGATGCGCTTTTGGGCAAGGGTTCAGGCTCCAGTGGCGATGGGTGATAAAGCGGGCTCGTGCGCCATGGCGAGCTCACCGAGGAAGCTGTAGCGTTCAAGGCTGTCGATCCGGACCGGCAGGATTTGTCCGATGATGTCGGGCGAGGCCATCACATGCGCGGGCTGGAGGAATGCGGTGCGGCCGACGATCTGGCCGTCCTTGCGGGCCGGACGCTCGAACAGCACATCGACCGTTGAGCCAATCGCAGCCTTGTTGAAGGCCGATTGCTGGCTGTCGATCAGTTCCTGGAGCCGCTCCAATCGCTGGTCCATCTCGGAAGGGGACACCGTCTCCTGCATGTCCGCGGCCGGCGTTCCCGGCCGGGCGGAGTATTTGAACGAATATGCCGCAGCGTAGCCGATTTGCGTGACGAGCGCGAGGGTGGCGAGAAAATCTTGCTCGCTCTCGCCCGGGAAGCCGACGATAAAATCTGATGAAAAAGCAATGTCTTGGCGTGCGGACCGGAAACGGTCGACGACACGCCGATAATCATCGGCGGTATGTTTCCGGTTCATGGCGGCCAGAATCCGGTCCGAGCCCGACTGCACCGGCAGGTGCACGAAGGGCATCAGCGCGCCGAGATCGCGATGGGCTGCAATCAAGCTGTCATCGACATCGCGCGGATGGCTGGTCGAATAACGCAGCCGCGCGACGCCCGGGAGCGCCGCGAGGTGCTCCAGCAGCCTGCCGAGCGGCCAGCTTTTTCCGTCCGGTCCCTCGCCGTGATAGGCGTTGACGTTCTGTCCGATCAGCGTGAGCTCGCGCACGCCGTTCTCGGTGAGCCGCTTCACGTCGTCGACGATCTTTGTCACCGGCCGCGAGACTTCCGAGCCACGCGTGTAAGGCACGACGCAGAAGGTGCAGAACTTGTCGCAGCCTTCCTGCACCGTGACGAAAGCGGAAATGCCGCGGGCGCGGATCGTGCCGGGCTTGGGCTGGGCGAGGAAGCCGAACTTGTCCTGAGCCGGGAATTCGGTCTCGAGGGCGCGGCCCTCATTGCCGGCGCGCTTCAACAGCTGCGGCAAATGATGATAGCTCTGCGGACCGACGACGACATCGACTGCGGGTGCACGGCGCACGATCTCCTCGCCCTCGGCCTGTGCCACGCAGCCCGCGACCGCGATCTGCATGGTGCGCCCATCGCGCGCGGCGGCGTCCTTGGCGACGCGCAGGCGGCCGAGCTCCGAATAGACCTTTTCCGAGGCCTTCTCGCGGATATGACAGGTGTTGAGGATGACGAGATCGGCGTCATCAGCGCTGGCCGTCTCCACGAATCCTTCCGGGGCCAGCGTGTCCACCATGCGCTGGGCATCGTAGACGTTCATCTGGCAGCCATATGATTTGATGTGCAGCTTGCGCGGCGGCGTCATGGAACCCGGAATTGAGGTGGGAGGACCGCCCTCAGATATAGGCTGGCGCCGCGGAAATCCAGCGATTGGGGGTCTTTGGGCTGTCAATCCGGGGCGACCGCCGGCGGGAGCCTGGAATCCCGCCAAAATCTATGGATTCGGGGCGCACGTGCGCCCCGGTCGCCAAGTGCCCTGAGAAAGTGCCCTGAATCAGCCCGCCATGGTGTCCGCCGCGACCCGCCGGACCAGCTCCGGTAATTGCCGCATATCGTCGAACGTCAATCCGGCCCCGGCGGCCCGGAGCCTTTCAGCATGGCCCGGCGGGCAATGGCTGCCACCGTGAAAGCCGAGCACGGTCATCCCGGCGGCATGCGCGCCGGTCACCCCGGGGACGCTGTCCTCGATCACGAGGCACCGCTCCGGCGCGACTTTCATCTGCGCGGCGGCGAACAGAAAAAGATCGGGCGCGGGCTTGCCGCGCGCGACCTGGCTTGCGGAAAAGATGTTCGGAGCAAGCAGATCGTAGAGACCGGCGCAGGTCAGGCCATGATGGATCTTCTCCGGCGTGCCGCTCGACGCGACGCATTTGGGCAAATCGATTGCGCCAATCGCTGCGGCCACATGGGTGATCGGCTGCAAATCGCTGGCATAGAATTGCAGCGTCGCCGCATTCACTTGGCTCTCGAGATCGTCGGGAAGGTTGCGGCCGATCTCCTGTTCGACCATTCGCCGTGCGTCTTTCTCGGATACGCCGAGAAAGCGGACCAGCACCTGCTCCGATGTGATCGGATAGCCGTGCCTCGACAGCACATCCGCATGCGCGCGACAGGAGATCACCTCGCTGTCCACGAGCACGCCATCGCAATCGAAGATGACGAGATCGATGGCCACTAACTTGTGGGTTTGTCGTCGTCGAGCGGGACGCAATAGAGTTCGAGCCGATGATCGACCAGCTTGTAACCGAGCTTGCGGGCGATCTCCGCCTGGAGCTTCTCGATCTCCTCGGAGGTGAACTCTATCACCTTGCCGTCGCGCAGGTTGATGAGGTGGTCGTGATGGCTGTCGCGCATCTGCTCGTAGCGCGCGCGGCCTTCGCGGAAGTCATGGCGCTCGATGATGCCCGCATCCTCGAACAGTTTGACGGTGCGATACACGGTCGAGATCGAGATCTTGTCGTCGACGGCGACGCAACGGCGATACAGTTCCTCGACATCGGGATGATCGACCGCCTCCGCGAGCACGCGGGCGATGACACGGCGCTGCTCGGTCATGCGCATGCCGGTGGCGGCACAGCGCGCCTCGATGCCGGATGCCTTGGAAGCGGGGGAAGGTTTAAGACCAGTCATGTGATGTCCGCCTGACGGGGCGCTTTCTGCCATCAATGTTACGACAAGTCACGTCGCATCAGAAGTGCGTTCAATTGTTCCCCGTTCGGCTGCTTATAGTAGCGTTCGCGGCGTCCGACCACCATGAATCCGGTTCGGTCGTAGAGCCGCCGCGCCGGCTGGTTATTTTCCTCGACTTCGAGAAATATTGTGCGCACGCCGCGGCCTGCCAGATGGCCGAGATGGGTCATCAGCAACGTGCGAGAGAGGCCGCGTCCGCGATGGGCCTGGTCGACCGCGATCGAGAGGATCTCCGCTTCGTCCGCGCCGATCCGCGACACCGCGAAGCCCACGGTCTTGCGGCCGAGGCGCAACCGATGCACCAGCGTGTTGCGCTCGCTGAGCATGCTCTCGAACTCGCCTTCGCCCCAACCGCGTGCGAACGAGGCGCCGTGGAGTTGCGCGAGCCGTGCGACGTCGCGCGCGACAGCCGGCTCGACGACGGCCGTATCGCCGCGCCACCATTCCGAGAACCATCTCATCATGAGCTTGCGGCTTGTGCTGCAAGCGGCAGTTGTGTGGACGGCTTTGCGTCGGGCGCTCGCAGGTAGAACGGCCGCGCCGGATTTGTCGCGGGATCGGCCGCGGCGCCAAGCCATGCGACCCAGCCGATGTCAGGCGCGGGCTGCGCGTCGACCGCGACCGGCTGCGGCACATCTTTCGGCCAGCGCTCGGCGAGGATCTTCGCGGCATTGCCGACCAGATGCGGCGCGCCGAATTGCGACGCCGCGATCGCTTCGTCGATGGGAGCGACGGCTGGCCGTACCAGCTGGCTGCCGTCACCAGCCACGATCTGGAAGTAGACGTGATCATGCCGCGCGTCGATCGCCGAGATCACCGGCGCCGCTCCGCTCTGGCCGACGACGGCGGCGGCATAGGCCGACAAGGTGGTCAGGCCGACGGCGGGCCGCTTCGCAGCAAGCGCAAGGCCGCGAGCCGCCGAAATGCCGACACGCAGGCCGGTGAAACTTCCGGGGCCCATGGTGACCGCGACGCGGTCCAGCGCGGTGAAGGCGAGATTGGCTGACTGCATCACGCGCGCGATCATCGGCATCAGCGCTTCGGCGTGGCCGCGCTTCATCAGAAGCTGCTCCTGTGCGAGGAGCTGGCCGGAATCGGTGTCGAGAACGGCGACCGCGCACGCTTCCAGCGCGGTATCGATGGCAAGGATCAGCATCGAATCAGCTTAGTCGGTTGGACCCCGATCGAACCAGAGCAAGTTTCATGTCTCGATCAGCGCACCATCCGCCCGTAATTCTACGTAAGCGCGAATGCAGTCGATCTTTCGTGCCCGATTTTGGAAGCGAATGCATCTATTTGCAACCTCTAGGCTATCTAAGCCATTGAAATATTTTGACTTTAAGGAAGCGTTAGCGATCGGCTGACATTTTCCCAGGACGGAAAAGCGAGTCAACGACGACTCGGACGATGCATTTTTGGCAGATCAAGCCACGCTCGCTCCGGTCATTTGGAAAGGTCTATTAATGTCTTTTTGGCGAAGCGGTTCTTCGGCAAGGGAGGCTTTGGCTCAGGTCATCGCGCTCGGCAAGTCACAGGCGGTGATCGAGTTCAAGCTCGACGGCACAATCCTTACAGCGAACGAAAATTTTCTGGATGCTATGGGCTATCGGCTCGACGAGATCCAGGGCAAGCACCACAGCCTGTTCGTCACGCCGGAAGAGCGAGGCAGCGTTGCCTATCGCGAATTCTGGGCGCGTCTTGGCCGCGGCGAGTACCAATCCGCCGAATACAAGCGGCTCGGCAAGGGCGGCCGGGAGATCTGGATTCAGGCATCCTACAATCCGATCGTCGACGAGGCCGGCAAGCCCGTGAAGGTCGTCAAGTTCGCCACCGACATCACCGCGCGCAAGATTCGCAGCCTCGAGGATGCCGGCAAGATTTCCGCGATCGGCCGTGCGCAAGCCGTAATCGAATTCAATCTCGACGGCACGATCATCACCGCCAATGAGAACTTCCTGAGCGTCGTGGGCTATCGGCTCGATGAGATCCAGGGCCGCCATCACAGCATGTTCGTGGGCGCCGGCGAGAGCGACAGCCCAGCCTATCGCGAGTTCTGGGCGAAGCTGGCGCGCGGCGAGTATCAATCCGCCGAATACAAGCGGTTCGGCAAGGGAGCTAAGGAAGTCTGGATTCTCGCCTCCTACAATCCGATCCTCGATGAGGCCGGCAAGCCGTTCAAGGTGGTGAAGTTCGCCAGCGACATCAGTGCGCAGAAGCTCACGAACGCGAACTTCGCCGGACAGATCGAGGCGATCGGCAAGTCGCAGGCGGTGATCGAGTTCGACATGGACGGAAAGGTGCTGACCGCCAACGAGAATTTCCTCGGTGCGCTCGGCTATACGCTCCCTGAGATCGTCGGCCGGCACCACAGCCTGTTCATGCCGCAGGATGAACATGACAGCGAAGCCTATCGCGCCTTCTGGACCAGGTTGAACGCCGGCGAATTCCAGACGGGTGAATACCAGCGTGTCGGCAAGGCCGGGCGGCAGGTCTGGATCCAGGCCTCCTACAATCCGATCCGCGATCTCAATGGCAACCCGTTCAAGGTCGTGAAATACGCCTCCGATACCACCGCGCAGGTGAACGCGCGCAAGCGCAGCGAAAAGGTGCGCAGCATGATGGAATCGGTCGCCGCCGGAGCCGAGGAACTGAATGCATCGGTGCGCGAGATCGCGGAAGCCATGACCCGCTCCCGCGAGACCGCATCGACCGCGGTCGACCGGGTCGAGGCCGCGGACCAACAGGCGCAACGGCTGACCCGGGCGGCGGAATCGATGAGCACGATCGTACAACTCATCGGCAACATCACCGGCCAGATCAATCTGCTTGCGCTCAACGCCACCATCGAATCCGCGCGCGCCGGCGAAGCCGGTCGCGGCTTTGCGGTGGTTGCATCCGAGGTGAAAAATCTCGCCAATCAGGCCAAGCAGGCGGCGGATCGGATCGAACAGGAGATCGGCAATCTCAACGGCATCTCGGTCGATGTCGTCGCCGCGTTGGACTCGATCAAGAGTGCGATCCAGGGCGTCAGCGAGTATGTGTCGTCAACGGCTGCGGCGGTCGAGGAGCAGAGCACGGTCACCGAAGAAATGTCGGCAAGCATGCGCAAGGCGGCGGAAGAGGCCGCGAGCATCGCTCAGGCTGCGTAGAGAAATTTCGTAAGGCGGGCGAAGCGTAGCGTGCTCACCACTTATGCTGCGGTTCGCGGTGGTGGGCACGGCGCAAATGCGCCTTTGCCCACCTTGCGACAGCGTCACATCGGCCGGACTTCGACCACGTCGGGGACGAAGTGCTTGAGCAGGTTCTGGATGCCGTGCTGGAGCGTCGCGGTCGACGACGGGCAGCCGGCGCAGGAGCCCTTCATGTTGAGATAGACGATACCGTCCTTGAAGCCGCGGAAGGTGATGTCGCCGCCGTCATTGGCGACCGCCGGGCGCACGCGGGTCTCGATCAGATCCTTGATCATGTCGACCGTCTCGGCATCGGCCTCGTCGAAGAATTCGTCCTCGTCGTCGAGATCGGAATCGCTCGCGGCGGCACCGTCGGCGAGCAGCGGCGCGCCGGACATGTAGTGCTCCATGATGGCGCCGAGGATCGCGGGCTTGAGCTGCTGCCACTCACCGTTCGCCTTGGTCACGGTGATGAAGTCCGATCCGTAGAACACGCCGGTGACGCCGGGGACCTCGAACAGCTTTTCGGCAAGCGGCGAGCGTGCGGCCGATTCGCGGCTCGCAAATTCCATCGGTCCGCCGTCGACCACGACGCGGCCGGGAATGAACTTCAGCGTGGCGGGATTGGGGGTGGCTTCGGTTTGAATGAACATGGTTTTCTCCAGACGTCGCCGGTTCAAGGCCGGCGCGTGCTCTATCCACTAGCAGATGGCGACGGCGAACGCACGGTCAAGGGGTAAGCTGGCCGTTCATCTGTTATATCAGCGGGTTAGGGCGCCCGCTTCTCCCTCTCCCGGCCAACGAGGCGAGGCGAAAGAGCAGCAGTCTAGGACAGCGAATCCACGCTCTGGTCGCTCAGCGCGCCGGAAATGACCGTCACCGGCACCGGGAACGTGCCCAGCGCGTGCGCGAGCAGGTTGACCAATGGCCCCGGGCCTTCCGCGCCAGGATTCGCGGCGAGCACCAGCATGGCGATGTCGGGGTCCTCGTCGATCACCGCCAGCAGCTGTTCCATTGCGGTGCCCTCGCGGATCACCCGTTCCGGCGTGATCGCGGCGATGCCGTTGGCGCGGCCGGCGGCACGGTCGAGCGCGGCTTCTGCCGCCTCCTGCGCCTCGGCGCGCATGATGTCGGCGACCCCCAGCCATTCCTGGCTCTGCTGTTCGGGCTCGATGATGCGGAGCATCACCACGCCGCCGCCGGCCCGGATCGCCCAGCGGCTGGCGTAATAGACCGCGCGATCCCATTCGGCGGTGTCGTCGACGATGACGAGGCATTTGGGCTTGTGACCCGGCTCGAAGCAAAGTCGCTTGCTGGTCATGCATGTCCCGGAATGTGCACGGCTGACATGCTGCCACACTCCGTCTCGCTTGGGGAGAGCAGAAGCGGCCGGCGCCGTGGCGTCGGCCGCGGTTTCGCGAACGCGCCTCAGCGCCGGCGAATGAAGCCGACGATGTCCTTCGAGAGCTTCATGGTCTCGTCGGCGATCGCACGCGCGCGGTCGGCGCCGTCGTTCAGGATCGTGTCGATATGGCCGGGGTCGGCGACGAGGCGCTTCATCTCGCCGGCGATCGGCGCGAGTTTGGTGACGCACAAATCCACCAGCGCGTTCTTGAAGCTGGAGAACTGGCCGCCGCCGAAATCCCTGAGCACGTCAGCCTTGGAGCGGCCGGAGAGCGCGGCGAAGATGCCGACGAGATTGTCGGCCTCGGGGCGCGCTTCCAGACCCTTCTCTTCGGTCGGCAGCGGCTCCGGGTCGGTCTTGGCCTTGCGCACCTTCTGCGCGATGGTGTCGGCGTCGTCGGTCAGATTGATGCGCGAATTATCCGACGCGTCCGACTTCGACATCTTCTTGGTGCCGTCGCGCAAGCTCATCACGCGCGTCGCCGGGCCCGTGATCAAGGGTTCCGGGAGCGGGAAGAACAGGCCGTCATTGGCGCCGAGGTTGCGGATCGAGTCGCCGAAGTCATTGTTGAACTTCTGCGCAATGTCGCGCGACAGCTCGAGATGCTGCTTCTGGTCCTCGCCGACCGGCACGTGGGTGGCGCGGTAGAGCAGAATGTCGGCCGCCATCAGCACGGGATAGTCGAACAGACCGACGGACGCGTTCTCGCGGTCCTTGCCGGCCTTCTCCTTGAACTGGGTCATGCGACCAAGCCAGCCCATGCGCGCGACGCAGTTGAAGATCCAGGCGAGCTCGGCGTGGCCCGAGACCTGGCTCTGGTTGAACACGATGTGCTTGCTCGGATCGATGCCGCTGGCGATGAACGCCGCGGTCACCTCGCGGGTATTGCGCGCGAGCTCGACCGGTCCACCCCAGACGTCCACGCCCTGCGTAATCGCGTGCATGTCGACGACGCAATAGATGCAGTTGTGGGTTTCCTGCATCTTCACGAAGTTGACGATCGCGCCGAGATAATTGCCGAGGTGCAGATTGCCCGTCGGCTGGACGCCCGAAAAAACCCGTTCAACGAATGGCATGGCAGCTTCCCTGCAAGATACGGGGCGTCGTTTCCAACAGCGGCGCTGCCCCGTCAAGGGAATTTCGCTGACCTCAGGCGTCAGGATCGGGCTGGGCGGGGCGCTTCAAGGCACCGGCGGCCTCGCGCCAGGACGCGACGCCGAGGATTTGCAGGAGCAAGCCATAGACGATGATTCCGGCGGCGATCTGTGAGCCCAGCGCAATGAAGCGGATGAACCCATGGGCCTGTGCAGGCAAGAGACCCGCGGTCAGCCACAGCAGGCCGCCCATGGCGAGCGCGGCGAGCACGATGCGCGGCAGCCGGTTGCGGGCGCTGGCATCGACCGAGAAGCCGAATTCACGCGTGCCTTTCCGGAGCAACGAAATCGCACTGCTCCAGGCGCCGGCGGCAATGCTGGCGGCGATCCCGCTCGCGCCGAAGAAGTGACCGAGCAGGATCGCGAGCGCGACCGCGACCACGAACCCTTTCGCGGTCGCCAGCAGCGGCGTCATCGTGTCGCTGCGGGCAAAATAGGCCGGGGACAGCGCCTTGATCAGCACATGCGCCGGCAGTCCCAGCACCAGCCACACCAGTGCATGCGCCGTGGCCGCGCTGTCCTCCGCGCCAAAGGCGCCGTGTTCAAACAGCAGCCGCACGATCGGCTCGGCCAGCACGATCAGGCCGAGCGTCGCCGGCAGCGCCAGCCCGGTGGCGAGTTCCAGCGCGCGCGATTCCGCATAGGCAACCGCGTCGCGGTCACCGCTCCTCACCGCGCGCGTCAGCTCCGGCACCAGCACCGTACCAATGGCGACGCCGACAATACCAAGCGGCAGCTCGATCAGGCGGTTGGCGAAATAGAGCCAGGAGACCGCGGCAGGCGTGGCGGAGGCGATGATCGCGCCGGCAACCATCAGCCATTGCGGGCCGGAGCTCGCGATCATGCCCGGGATCGCCTTGGCGAAGAAGCCGCGCATGTCCTTGTCGAAGCTCACGCGCAGCGGGGTCGCCAGACGCGCGCTTCGCTGCGACAGCAGCATCAGGAGCTGCAACAGGCCGGCGATGCCGACGGTGGCCGCCAGCATCCACGCGGCGAAGGTTGCATCGGCATGCCCCAGCAGGAGTGCCGCGATCGCGGCGATCAGGGCGATGTTGAACAGCAGCGGCGAGAAGGCGGTGAGTGCAAAGCGCCCCTGCGCGTTGAGCAGGCCCATCAGCACCGTGACGGGTCCCGCGAAGGCGAGATAAGGCAGCATCAGCCGCGCATTCTGGACAGCGAGATCGAGCGATGCGCCGCCGACGAAGCCCGGCGCGATGATCATGATGGTCAGCGGCATCAAAAGTGCAATCGCGATCGAGATTGCGATCAGGCCCGCGCTGACCGTACCCAGCACGCGTCCCGCGAACGCCGCCGCAGCCGCCTCGCCTTTGCTGTCACGAACGCGCAGCCAGGCTGGGATCAACGCTGCATTCAGGGCGCCCTCGCTGAGCAGGCGCCGCACCACATTGACGAGCTGAAATGCCGCCAGAAACGCGTCCGCCACGACGCCGGTGCCGAGCAGCGCCGCGATCAGGGAATCGCGTGCAAAGCCCAGCAGCCGTGAAGCCAGTGTCCCCGTCGAGACGGTCAGGAAGGAGCGGATCATCGGAACTGCATAATACCGTTGCTTGCCCGCGAAGGGCCGGTCGTGATAGGCCGCGAACCAGATTTCAGACCGACAGGAAGCGGATTTCCGCGGGTATCGCAATCCGCCAAACAGGATCAAGGTGAATGGCTGACGTGAAATATGACGTTCTCGGCATCGGCAACGCGCTGTTCGACGTGTTGGTCAAGACCGACGAAGCCTTTCTGGGCAAGCACGGCATGACCAAGGGCAGCATGTCCCTGATCGACGAGGCACGGGCCGCCGCCATCTACAAGGACATGGGTCCGGCGACGGAAGTTTCCGGCGGTTCGGCTGCCAACACCATCGTCGGCATCGGCAGTCTCGGGGCGCGCGCCGCCTATGTTGGCAAGGTCAAGGACGACCAGATCGGAAAGCTCTACGTCCACGACATCCGCGCGGCCGGCGTCGCTTTCAACACGCCTGCGGCGAAGGACGGCCCTGCGACCGGCTGCTCCTACATCCTGGTGACCGATGACGGCGAGCGCACCATGAACACCTATCTCGGCGCCGCGCAGGACCTGTCGCCCGCCGACATCGACCCGGCCGAGATCGCCGCGGCCGGCATCGTCTACCTCGAGGGCTATCTCTGGGATCCCAAGAACGCCAAGGACGCCTTCGTCAAGGCGGCCAAGATCGCCCATGATGCCAAGCGCAAGGTGGCGCTGACATTGTCGGATTCCTTCTGCGTCGATCGTTATCGCGACGAGTTCCTGGGGCTGATGCGCAACGGCACCGTCGATATCGTGTTCGCCAACGAGTCCGAGCTGCATTCGCTCTACCAGACCTCCGATTTCGACACCGCGCTCAAGCAGTTGCGCAACGACGTCAATCTCGGCGTGGTCACCCGCAGCGAAAAGGGCTGCGTGGTGGTGACGCCAACTGATGCAGTCGCAGCGCCGGCGTCTCCGATCGCGAAACTCGTGGACACCACCGGCGCCGGCGACCTCTTCGCCGCCGGTTTCCTGTTCGGCCTGGCGCGTAACCTGCCCCACAAGCAGTGCGGCGAGCTCGGCGCGCTCGCAGCCGCCGAAGTGATCCAGCACATCGGCGCGCGTCCGCAGGTGTCGCTGAAGGAACTCGCAGGGCAGCGCGGCCTGACACTGTAACGCTCGTCTCTCTCCCCGTCATTGCGAGCGGCACTCTCCGCTGTCGTCACCCGGCTTGACCGGGTGACCCAGTATTCCAGAGCCGTCAGTGGGCTACGGAGAAGCCGCGGCGTACTGGATTCCCCGCCTTCGCGGGGAATGACAGGCAACCTACGCAGTCTTCGCGGCCTTCAGCCCAAGCCGTTGCTCCACCTGGTCGCGCATCAGGAATTTCTGGATCTTTCCGGTCACGGTCATCGGAAACTCGTCGACGAATTCCACATAACGCGGGATCTTGTTGTGGGCGATCTGGCCGTCGCAGAACGCGCGCACCTCTTCCATCGTCAGCGTCTCGCCGGACCTGACGCGGATCCAGGCGCAGAGTTCCTCGCCGTAGCGGGTATCGGCAACGCCAAAGATCTGCACGTCCTGGATCTTGGGATGGCGGTACAGAAATTCCTCGATCTCGCGGGGATAGAGGTTCTCGCCGCCGCGGATCACCATGTCCTTGATGCGGCCGACGATGTTGCAATAACCCTGGTCGTCGATGACGGCGATGTCGCCGGTATGCATCCAGCCGTTGGCGTCGAGCACATCGGCGGTCTTCTCCGTTTCCTCCCAATAGCCCAGCATCACGCTGTAGCCGCGGGTGCAGAGCTCGCCCCGTTCGCCGCGCTTGACGATCTTGCCGTCGAGATCGACGACCTTGACCTCGACATGCGGATGGATTCGTCCGACCGTCGAGACGCGGCGATCGAGCGGATCGTCGACGGCGCTCTGGAAGCTGACCGGGCTCGTCTCGGTCATGCCATAGGCGATCGTGACCTCGCCCATGTTCATCTCGCTATTGACGCGCTTCATCACCTCGATCGGGCAGGGTGCGCCGGCCATGATGCCGGTGCGCAGCGATGTCAGATCGAACTTTGAGAATTCGCCGTGGTCGAGTTCGGCGATGAACATCGTCGGCACACCGTACAGCGCGGTGCATTTTTCCTGCTCGATCGTCCGTAGCGTCGCCAGCGGATCAAACCCCTCGCCGGGATAGACCATCGTTGCGCCGAGCGTGACGGAGGCGAGGTTGCCCATGACCATGCCGAAGCAATGATAGAGCGGCACCGGAATGCAGATGCGGTCCTGTTCGGTCAGGCGCATGGCGCGGCCGACGAAATAGCCGTTGTTGAGAATGTTGTGATGGGTCAGCGTCACGCCCTTGGGCGATCCCGTCGTTCCGCTGGTGAACTGGATGTTGACGGCATCGTCGAATTGCAGCGAGGCGCCGAGCGCGGCGAGCTGCTCGCGATGCAGGGGTCCGCCCATGCCGGCGACCTCGTCGAACGGGATCGTGCCCGGGCAGGCGGGGCCGCCGATCTGGATTACGATGCGCAAGGCCGGCAGCCGCGCGGCGCGCAATTGCCCGGGCTTGGCGATCGCAAGCTCCGGCAACAGCGTGTTGAGCATGTCCATGTAGTTGCTGCTCTTGAACGCCGTCGCGGTGACGATGGCGCTGCATCCGACCTTGTGAAGCGCGAATTCCAGCTCGCTCAGCCGGTAGGCGGGATTGATCGTCACCAGGATGAGGCCGGCCTTGGCGGCGGCGAATTGGGTCAGCGTCCATTCCGGCCGGTTCAGCGACCAGATGCCGATCCGTTCGCCGCGTTCGAGGCCGAGCGCGACAAAGCCGGCGGCGAGCGCGTCGACCCGCTCGGCAAACTCCTTCCATGTCCATCTCACGCCGTGGCTGGGCGAGACCAGCGCCTCGCGATCGCCCCAGCGTCGCGCGGCCTGATCGAGGCTGCGCCCGATGGTGTCGCCGAGCAGCGGCGTGTCGGAGACGCCGCAAACGTAACTGTCGGCTTTGTCTGCCAAGATCGTGTCCTCCAGCCAGGTGCGTGGACGGCCGGAACAATAACCCCGGCCGTGACGCGTTGTGAGAGTCAGGCGTGCCTCACGCCGCCTTCTGCCCACTGCCGGCATCGAGCCCGGCATAGACGCCGCGCTCGAAGCCGGCAAAAGCCTCGAGACACTTTGCGTCGGCGAACGGCAGCAGCTGCATCAGGATCACGCCGGTGACGTCGCGCGCCGGGTCGATCCAGTAGTAGGTGTTGGCGAGGCCCGCCCAGGCGAGGCTGCCCGCGCTGCGGCCCTCGGCGGTCTTCGCGGTGTTGATCATGAAGCTGAGGCCCCACTTCTTCACCTGCTCCGGATAGAGATCGACGTCATTGGTGTACATCGGCGCCGCCGTGGTCATCTTGCCCATGGCGAGGTCGCCGATGTGGTTCTGCCCCATCGTCGCGATGGTCTCGGCCTTCAGCACCTGATTGCCGTTGCCGCGGCCCTTGTTCAGGATCATCTGGGTAAACCTGATATAGTCGGCCGCGGTCGAATAAAGGCCGCCCCCACCCATGTGGAATTCCGGCTCCTGCTCGAGCTCGAACGGGATCGCGGCGAGCTTGCCGTCCTCGCCGCGCGCATGCATGCCGACCAGGCGCTTGCGCATGTCGTCGGTGATCTTGAAGGCAGTGTCGCTCATGCCAAGCGGTGCGAACAGATTGTCGCGCAGATAGGCATCGAGGCGCTTGCCGCTGGCGGCTTCCACGGCCTTGCCGACGAAATCGATATTGGTGCCGTATTCCCAGCGCGTGCCGGGGTCGGTCATGATAGGCGTCTTCAATGCCGCGTTCTGGCAGGTGGTGATGGCGGGGATGCCGTTCTTGTCCAGATAGACCGCGAGATCGCCGTTCCACATGTTGTAGCAGAAGCCTGCCGTGTGGGTCATGAGCTGGCGCAGCGTGATCGGCCCCTTGGCCGGCCGCAGCTTGGCTTCGCCCTTGGCGTCAAAGCCTTCGAGCACCTGCGGCTTGGCGAGATCGGGCAACACCTCGCCGATCGGTGCATCCAGCGACAGCTTGCCCTGCTCGACGAGCTGCATCGCGCCCGCTGATGTCACCGCCTTCGTCATCGATGCGATCCAGAACACGCTGTCGGCGGTCATCGCATCCGGCTTGGACAGGTCGCGTTTGCCGAACGCGCCCTGATACAGCACGTCGGTACCGCTGGCGGCGATGGCGACGACGCCGGGAATTTCCCCGGCCTCGCTCTTCTGGCGCAGAATCTGGTCGATCTCAGCTTTGCCTTGCATCCGCGTTTCCTCCGGTTTGATTATTGTTGGAAGCGATCGATTGTCCTCCCGCGTGCGCCGCGCGGCAAGCGCATCCGCGTACCTGCCGCGGTCGCGATGTCGTGACTTGACGGTCGGCTCCCCGCGCACGACGACAAGGCGCTGAACTGCAATACCCCGTCACAATCTGCGGTGGATGGCCGCAACCAGCTGTGACCGTGGATGGCTGCTGGCGCTATGTTTCGACTGTTTTGACGCACTTGAAACATTTTGTGAGCTGCGGCGTTCAGCTCTCGGCCGAGCGACGGCCAACGTTAAGACTTGATGCAAATTTAGCGGCCGCCCACCGGCCGCGAGGGGGACCTCAGATGATTTCGACCTGGAGCGAATGGAAGCGCTATCCCCGTCCCGGACGGGGCGAGAATCTCGAGGCGCCGATCTCGCCCGGCATCTATGAGGTTCGCATCGCCGGCACCGGCGCGCTCTATTCATTTGGCGCGGTCGACAATCTGGCGCAGGCGCTGGCGCTACTGCCGGTCGGTTCAAAGTCCTGGTTCGGCCGCCGCAACGCGTCCGACGTCCCTGATCTCGAATATCGGACCTGCGCGACCTCCTCGAAGGCCGACGCCAAGGCCGCCGCCGAGCGCATGATCGGGCGGCGCGAGACCTATCTGAGCGGCGCGGCGTAAGTCCGCCGCTCCGAGCCTGGCTCCCAGCAGATGTGCGTTGCGGGACGGTGCATTGCGCGCCGCTTCTCCCTATATTCCGGCCGAACCGGAACAGCCCGCAAAAGCCCCGCAGGAGCAACGCCATGACCCCGACCGCCGCCGCACGTGCTCAGCACGCCACGTCCAATCTGCGCGACCGGTTGAAGGACCCGTCGCTTCTGAAGGAGGCTTGCTACATCGATGGCGCCTGGGTCGGCGCGCCGGTCTTCGCCGTCAACAATCCCGCGACCGGCGTCGAGCTCGCAAAGGTTCCGCAGCTTTCGGCCGATGACGCCACCAGGGCGGTCGAGGCCGCCGAGCGCGCCTTTCCGGGCTGGGCCAAGCACACCGCCAAGCAGCGCTCCAATATCTTGCGCAAATGGTTCGAGCTGATCATCGCCAACCGCGAGGACCTCGCGCTGATCCTCACCTCCGAGCAAGGCAAGCCGCTCGCCGAAGCCCTCGGCGAAGTCGACATCGGCGGCGCCTATGTCGAATTTTTCGCCGAGGAGGCCCGCCGCGTCTATGGCGAGACGATTCCGACGCAGCGGCCGGATGCGCGCTTGCTCGCGATCAAGCAGCCGATCGGGGTCTGCGGCGCGATCACGCCGTGGAATTTCCCGAACTCGATGATCACGCGAAAGGTTTCGCCGGCGCTTGCGGCCGGGTGCACCGTGGTGCTGAAGCCCGCCAATGAAACGCCGCTGTCGGCGCTGGCGCTGGCCGCGCTCGCGGAGAAGGCCGGCGTGCCCAAGGGCGTGTTCAACATCATCACCGGCGATGCAGCGCCGATCGGCAAGGTGCTGTGCGAGCATCCGGCCGTGCGTTTCGTCGGCTTCACCGGCTCGACCGCGGTCGGCAAGATTCTCTACCGACAGGCCTCCGTCGGAGTGAAGCGGCTCGGGCTCGAGCTCGGCGGCAACGCGCCGTTCGTGGTGTTCGACGACGCCGATATCGATGCGGCGGTCGAAGGCGCGATCGTCTCGAAATACCGCAACATGGGCCAGACCTGCGTCTGCGCCAACCGCATCTATGCCCAGGACAAGATCTACGACGAGTTCGTGCAGAAGCTGTCGAAGAAGGTCGCGGCGATGAAGATCGGCGACGGCACGGAAACCGGCGTCACGCAGGGCCCGTTGATCAATTTGAAAGCGGTCGACAAGGTCGAGCGCCACATTGCGGACGCCGTCAAGCGGGGTGCCAAGGTCGTCACCGGCGGCAAGCGCAGCGAGCTCGGGCGCTCGTTCTTCGAGCCGACGGTGCTTGCCGACGTCAAGCCGGACTCACTGGTGGCGCAGGAGGAAACCTTCGGCCCGCTCGCACCGGTGATCCGCTTCAAGGACGAGGCCGACGTCATCGCGATGTGCAACGCTTCGCCGTTCGGTTTGGCGTCGTACTTCTACTCCCGCGATCTCGGCCGCGTCTGGCGTGTCGCCGAGGCGCTGGAGTCGGGCATGGTCGGCGTCAACACCGGCCTGATCACCACCGAAGTCGCACCCTTCGGCGGCGTCAAGGAGAGCGGCCTCGGCCGCGAAGGCTCGCATCACGGCATGGAAGAATATGTCGAGATCAAATACGTGATGATGGCGGGGGTTTAGGTCGCCGTCATTCCTCCACGTCATTGCGAGCGAAGCGAAGCAATCCAGAATCTTTCCACCGAGACAGTCTGGATTGCTTCGTCGCAATAGCTCCTCGCAATGACGAAGCTACGCGCCAATCAACGTCGCAACACCGCGATCGTGCGGTTCGCAAAGGTCAGCCGCTCCGCCATCACAGACACGAAATAGGTCAGCAGCTTGTGGCTGAGTGCGGGATCCTCGGTCTTGATGGCGTCGAATTGGTGCGTGTTCAGCACGTAGAGCACGCTGTCGACCTCGGCCTGGATGGTGGCGCTGCGCGGTGTCTGTGATACCAGCCCCATCTCGCCGATCGTGGTGTAACGGCCGAGGCTGCGCACGCGCGTGCTGCGGTCGTCGTCGGCCGGGATCATGATGCCGACGCGGCCGTCGAGGATGAAATGCATGGAATCGGCGGGGTCGCCGGCTTGCACGATGACCTCGCCGGCTTCGACCTCGATGCGCTGGCAGCGGCGGATCAGCTCGTCGGCGCCGTCCTCGCTGCCGAGCATGCGCGTGAACCAGTCGCGCAGGCTGGCTTCTTCCTGCGCCAGCTCCTGATGCTGCGAGATGAGCTCGTTCTCGCACCATTCCAGCGCGCGATCGAGCTCGGGGATGATGGTGACGCCCTCGCCGACGAAGTCGCTGGAGCGCAGCACCTTCTCGGCTGTGGCCGACAGATGCACCAGGATCAGCTCGACGCCGAGTTCGCCGGCGCTGCGCTTGATCTGGGCAAAGCTATAGGCGGCCGATGAATCGACGCCAGTGACGAGCTTGAAGTCGAACAGCAGATAGCGGCATTCGGGGCGTTCCTGCAGCAGCTGCTTGACGTGCTGATAGAGCCGGTTGGCGGAGCCGAAGAACAGATAGCTCTGGAGATTGAGGCCGCGGATCTTGCCGCCATGGGCCAGCAGCACCTCCTGGTCGTCGCGCGAGCGATCGAGCGAGGAGCGGTACTCCGAGCCGTCGAAACTGTATTTGATCGACTCGACCCGCGCGGCGCTGAACGCAAAGGTCGTGCAGCCGATGATGACGCCGATCAGGATGCCCGGCACGAAACCCCAGGCGACGATGATCGCGATGATGGCGATCAGCGAGAGATATTCCAGCTTCGACAGCCGCTTGCGCGACTCGATGATCCATTTGTGCAACTGGTCGGCGCCGAGATAGAGCAACAGGCCGCCGAGCACGAATTTGGGGATGAAGCCGAGCAGCTCGGGTGCGACGGCGAGCACCAGCAGCGACAGCGCTGCGGCCGTGAGGCCGGACAGGCGCCCGCGGCCGCCGCTGGAGAAATTAAGCATCGAACGGCTGGTCGAGCTGCAGCCGGGGTAGCCGCCCAGCATGCCGGTCAGGATATTGGCGGCGCCGGTGACGTTCAGCTCACACTCCAGGTTGGCTTCGCGATGCGTGGCCACCTCGATGCCGGTGGTGTTGAACAGCGTGCTGGAGGCGGTGACGAAGATGACCGCGACGAGGTTGCCGAGCAGGTCCGGTATGGCAAACCAGGGATAGCGGGCGAGATCGTCGGTGTGCCAGGGCAGCACGAAGACCGCTTGCGGTGGGGACTGAAAGGTCCAGCCCAATGTGTGCGCCTCATCGGAGGAGACGCCGGTGATCCAGAACGCCAGATGCGCGGTGAGCACGCCGCCGACCAGGATGATCGGCAGTCCGAACGGGCTGCGCGAGCGGTGCCAGGTGAGATACAGCACCAGCGCCATCGCGCAGGCGGCACCCAGCTCCAGCAGGATGGTGCGGTTGGCGAAGTGCGACAGTGTCGCCAGTTGCAGCGGGTGGTCGGTGATCACCCGGACCGCACCCATGACGATGAGAAGTCCGGTTGCGCCCAGGAAGCCGCCGACCACCGGATAAGGCACGTAGCGGATGGCGCGGCCAAGCCGCGTCAGGCCCAGCCCACACAGCACCAATCCCGTCAGCATCGTCGACAGGCCGAGCGTGATCAGGATTGGTGACAGCAACGGCGCCGACAGGTGCGCCGTCTCGATGCGTTCGACCACCGAGGCTGCCAGGATACCCGTCACCGCGGCGGTCGAGCTGTCAGGGGCTGCAATCGCGAAGGGCAGGGAGCTGCCGAGCCCGACGACGGCCGCAAGCACCGCAGAGCTGACGAAAGTGGCCGTGATGCCGTAGGACAGATAGGGCGACAACGGCCCCGCGAAGATCAGCAGCGAGTAGGACAGTCCGAATGTGACGGTCAGGACGCTGGCGGCGCTCCCGCCCAATATATCAGTCAGCGCACGCTTGAGGGCCGGAGTGAGCCCGGCCGACGGAGTGAAGCCAATTGCTGGATCTGTCGCGCCGTAACACTCGCTCGTGAATATTTCCCTCCGAGAGGTAGACGACTGCGAGGCTAGCGCAACAGGATTCTTGCAAGCCGGATGGAAGAAACCGAAGCGCCCGCCATTGGTCGTCGTCCTGGCGAAAGCCAGGACCCATTACCCCAGGGAGCAGTTTGGCGAAGTCTGCGCATTCGGGATTTGCACCGAACGCACGCGATAAACCTCGCGGTATGGGCCCTGGCTTTCGCCAGGACGACGCAGGGGAGGCATCGAGCCGGCCGGCAATGACGGAGCGAGAGGTGCCGAGTGGGGCTAGATCTTCAAATCCTGCCCCGTCACGCGGCGATATGCTTCCAGATACCGCTTGCTGGTCGCGTCCACTACGCTTGCGGGTAAAGGCGGCGGCGGGGCGTCGCCATTCCAGCGGCCGGCGCGGCGCTCGACGTCGAGATAGTCGCGCAAGGGCTGCTTGTCGAAGCTCGCCTGCGGCTGGCCCGGCTTGTAGGCGTCGACGGCCCAGAAACGCGAGGAGTCCGGCGTCATGACTTCGTCGATCAGGATGATGCGGCCGTTCTTGTCGCGGCCGAATTCGAACTTGGTGTCGGCGATGATGATGCCCTGCTCGCGGGCGAGCTCCTCGCCGAGCGTGTAGATCGCGCGGGTCATGCTCTCGAGCGTGTAAGCCGTCTCGTCGCCGACGACCTCGCGCATCTTCGCGATGGTGATGTTCTCATCATGGCCGGTCTCGGCCTTGGTCGCGGGGCTGAAGATCGAAGGCTCCAGCTTCTCGCTCTCGACCAGACCTGCTTTCAGCTTCTCGCCGGCCAGTGTGCCGCTGGCTGTATATTCCTTCCAGGCCGAGCCCGAGAGGTAGCCGCGGATCACGCATTCGATGGGAAATACCGTGGTGCGGCGGCAGAGCATGGCGCGGCCGAGAATTTCGGCGCGATGCGGCTTCAAGGCCGGCACGGCGGCGATGATCTCGTCGGTGTCGGCGCTGATCATGTGATGCGGCACCACGCCTTCAAGCTCGTTGAACCAGAACGCGCTGATTTGCGTCAGCACCGCGCCCTTCATCGGAATGGTCTCGCCCATCACGACGTCGAAGGCGCTGATGCGGTCGGTGGTGACGAGCAGCAGGCGGTCGTCGTCGACGGCGTAGATATCGCGCACCTTGCCGCGCCCGATCTTGGGCAGCGGCAGGTCGCTGGAGAGCATGGTGGTCATCGGCAGAACTTTCGGAGCAAGGCCTTGCGACAGGACATCCGGCCGCGCCTGATCGCGCGACCGGAAACCGGGATAGCCTATTCCGGCAGCGGAATGAACTCATGTTCCTGCGGAACCGCAGCGAAGCGGCCGGTTTTCCAGTCCTGCTTGGCCTGCTCGATCCTCTCCTTGCTGGAGGAGACGAAATTCCACCAGATGTGGCGCGGGCCCTCCAGCGCGTCGCCGCCCAGAAACATCATCCGCGTGGCTTTGAGCGCCTTCACCGTGATGCGGTCGCCCGGACGGAAGATCAGGAGCCGCGGCCCCTCGTAGCGCTCGTTCGCGATCTCGACCTCGCCGTCGACCACGTAGATGGCGCGCTCCTCGTGATCGGGGTCGAGCGGCACGGTCGCGCCCGCGGCCGCCATGACCTCAGTGTAGAACCAGGGCGACACCATCGAAACAGGGGAAGTGACGCCGAAGGCCGAGCCCGCGATCACCTTCGCGGTGAAGTCGCGCTCGGAGACCATCGGCAGGTCACCCGCCCCGTAGTGCTGAAACGAAGGGGCGATTTCTTCCGATCCTGCCGGCAGCGCGATCCAGCTTTGCAGGCCCAGCATCTTCTGCCCCGAGGCGCGTTGGACATCCGGCGTGCGCTCGGAATGCGCGATGCCGCGGCCGGCCGTCATCAAATTCATCGCGCCGGGCTGGATCTCCTGGATGTTGCCCTCGCTGTCGCGATGCATGATCGCGCCGTCGAACAGATAGGTGACGGTAGCAAGCCCGATATGCGGGTGCGGCCGCACGTCCATGCCCTTGCCTGAGACGAATTGCACCGGCCCGAAATGGTCGAAGAAGATGAGGGGTCCGACCATCTGCCGCTTGCCGTGCGGCAACGCGCGGCGTACCGCGAAGCCGTCGCCGAGATCGCGCGTGCGCGGCACGATGACGAGATCGAGCGCATCGCAGGACATGGGATCGCCGAGCACGGGATCGTTCGAGGGTTGCCAGCTCATGGTGGACTCCTTTTGGTTTTTTCGAGCTAAATCGTAGCAGGATTTTGTGCGGCCGTCGCGGCTAAGCCTGGACCACATACTCCGCCGTCATCGCCCGCGAAAGCGGGCGATCCAGTACGCCGCGGCCACTCGGTTCGATCACTGCCGTCTCGGCGTCCTGGATCGTCCGGTCAAGCCGGACGATGACAGCTGTGGTGCGAATGGTGCTTGAAAAAATCAATCCGACGGACGATGTTCGGCTCGCCCATACCGATGGCCACAGCATCTGATGACGTCAGCCGCCCTTGAACTCGCATTCCGCGCCGCTTCTGTGGCGCTGCTGCTGGTGTTGGCAGCGTCATTGCTCTCGGATTTCCGCACGGTGCTGGCAGCCCGGCTCGGCGCGGCCTTTGCGCTCGGCTCGGCCGCGCATGCTGTGAGCTATTCTGTCGGAACATCATCGCTGGTCCCGGCATGGCATGCGCCGCTGATCGCGGTGTCGACCGGCAATATCGTGGTGTTCTGGCTGTTCACGCGCGCGCTGTTCGACGACGAGTTTCGCCTGCGCCGGTGGCACGGATTGACCTGGGCGTTGGTGGCAGCCTTCAGCTTCGTCAGCTGTCTCTGGCTCGCACCTGGCGGACATGTCCGGGTCGCCGTCACCGCGGTGAACCTGATTGTGCTCGGCTTCATTGCGCTCGCGATCGTGCAGACAATCGGCTCATGGTCAGCCGATCTGGTCGAGCGCCGCCGCCGTGTTCGCGTCTTCATCGTCTGTGCCGCCGCGCTCTATGGCGGATTGAACGCGCTGCTCCAGATCCTTGTCGGCGGCAGTGACGTCGGCGATGTCGCCAACACCGTCAATACAGGCGTGCTCGCCGGCATCGTCGCGGCCATCGCCTATGCGATGATGCGGGTCGATGGCGCCGACCTGTTTCCAGCCGCCGCGGAGGCTGCGCCCGCGATCGCGGCGAGCCAGCCTGTCGGCGAGGATGCCGCCGACCAAAAGCTGATCGACGCCATGATGCGGCTGATGGCGGACGAACGGATCTATCGCCAGGAGAACATCAGCATCGGCGTGCTGGCGGGCCGGCTGAAGATTCCCGAATACCGGCTGCGCCGGCTGATTAACCAGCGACTCGGCTACCGCAATTTCAATGTGTTCCTGAACAACCACCGGATCGAGGAGGCCAAGGCCGCGCTGGCCGATCCCGCCCAGGCCGAGGTCCCCGTCATCACCATCGCGATGGATTCCGGCTTCCAGTCGCTCGGCCCGTTCAACCGCGCCTTCAAGGCCGTGACCGGCGTGACGCCGACGGAGTACCGGCGGCTCAAGGTCAATGCCGTCTAAGCTTTAGTGTACTGAAATATTTAGGTTATTTTGGAATCGGCGAGCGTCTCGCGGTTTCGGCTAGGCCGCTTTCCAAATCCGGCGAGCAGGCATCGCGTGAATGCCGCTTCGTCTCCGGCACACGCCTCAAGCCGGAGCAAGCCCGTGACCCGCTGCCGCAAGATCGTCCTTCTCACCACCACCATCGCCCTTGTCGGCTTCGCGCTCGGCGCGGTTCGCGCCCATGACGTGCCCAAGGTCGCCACCGGCTTCATCGCCGACGTGCTCTGCTCGGAGACGTTTGTCTCGGGCCTCGATGTCAGGCGTAATTTGACCGAGACCGCCGATGCGATGCCGGGTGCCGGTCTGCTCACCTGGGCGATGGACTATCAGGTAGATCGCATGCGCAAGGACGTCACGGTGACGCTGTTCGGCATCGGCCGCAGCCACGCCGTCTATCGCGAGGGACTCGGCTGCACGCTTGAGCACGGCGGAGGGATCACCGACGTCACGTTGCCGCCGGACGACAGGCAGCCGGCGTTGCTGCCCGAGATCGCCGGCCCCGCGGTCGTGTCGCCACAGAGCCCGGAGCTGTCAGCCGCGCTCGACCGCGCCTTTGCCGAGCCGCCATCGCCGCCATTCCGCCGCACCCGCGCAATCGTCGTCATGAAGTCGGGCCGTATCATCGCGGAGCGCTATGCGGACGGCATCGGACCGGAGACGCCGCTGCTCGGCTTCTCCATGACGAAGTCCGTGATCTCGGCTCTCACCGGGATCCTCGTGCGTCAGGGCAGACTGAAACTCGACGGGACCGCACCGGTCGACGCCTGGGCAAATCCGGACGATCCGCGTCACGCCATCACCGTCGATCAATTGCTGCGCCACACCGCGGGCCTGGCGCTCGGCAGCTCGCTTCAGGCCTCGCTCGGCTCCGCGTTCGAGCCGGTCAATCGCATGAAATTCACCGAAGACGACATGGCCGCCTATGCCGCGAGCATGCCGCTTGCGACCGCGCCGGGCACCGTGTGGAACTATCACGATGGCAACACCATCATGCTCGCGCATCTGATCCGCAACGCTGCCGGCGGCAATCCAGCCGATGTGCTTGCCTTCGCGCGCCGCGAATTGTTCGCGCCGCTCGGCATGCGCCATGTCACGCTCCAGCTCGACGGCGCCGGCACGATCAAGGGGTCGAGCGAGATGCTCGCATCCGCGCGCGACTGGGCACGCTTCGGCCAGCTCTATCTCAACGACGGCGTCGCCGGCGGCAGGCGCATCCTGCCCGAGGGCTGGGTGAATTACTCGGCGTCGGCGACGCCCAATGCCTGGGTCGGCATCGGCGCCGGCTTCTGGACCAACCAGGGCGACAGCTTTGGCGCGAAATTCCGCGTCGAGCACGGCTGGCCGCGCGACGCCTTTTTCGCCAAGGGCACGATCGGGCAATACACGATTGTGATTCCGTCGGAGCGTCTGGTGATCGTGCGGTTAGGCCGTTCGCCGAACGCACCACCGCAAGCGGATGGTGTGTTTGATCTGGTGCGGGATGTCGTGGCAGCAACGCGCGACAAAGGGAAAGTCGCGAGGGTGGATTAGGAGTTACCTTCCCAGCTCCGTCGCCTTCGCCACGCGGTCGAACCGCTCCAGCGTCATGATCGCGTCCGCGAATTTCTCCGCGCGCGCATTCAGCACCGGGCGGGCCAGCGTCAAGAACTTCTGCTGCATCGCCTGCGCGTCGGGGAAGGAGGTCGGCTCTCCCGAGGGATCGGCAAAGAGCCGCTCATGCACGCCGTCGTCCGTCGTGATACTCACGCGGGCGCCAAAGGGGTGGGTGCGGCCGACTTCGAGCCGATCGTCCTGCACCACGTCGAACTTGTCGGCGAGCGCGTCGATGGCGGCGTCGCCCAGGCGGCTGTAGTCGTCCCAGCCAAATGAGCCCTGGTCGAGCGCGAGCGCGCCGGTGAAGAACATCGAGAACTGGCCGCCGACGATCGAGGTCGGGTGCCGCTTGGTCGCGGCGTCGCCGGTGAGCGTGATGCCGTTGCGATGCAGGCCGATCTCGACGCGCTTGACCTGATCGGGCGTGAGATTGTGCTCACGCCGCATCGCGATCAGCGCGTCGATCGCGGCATGGGTGTAGCGGCAGCTCGGATACGGTTTGACGCCGATCTTCATGGTCTCGTAGGTCTTGCCGAGCTCGGCGACTGCCTTGTCGGGATGGGCATCGTCGGTGTAGCCGGCGAGCAGGCCGTGCTTGCCCTCGACCGATTCCGTCGCACCGACGAAATCGTTGCGCGCCAGCGTCGCGGCGATCACGCCGTTCATCGCGGCGGCGCCGACCTGGTAGCGCTTGTTCCAGGCGCCATTGACGAGGAATTGCAGCGAGCCCGCGGCCTGGCTGCCGGCGACGCCGAAGGCGGCGACGAGCTGCTGCTCGGAGAGGCCGAACAATTTGCCGGCGGCCGCGGCTGCGCCATAGGTGCCGGCGGTGGCGGTTGGATGAAAGCCGCGGGCGTAATGCGAGGTCGGGTCGAGTGCGTTGCCGAGCCGGCAGCAGACCTCATAGCCCGCAACGATCGCGGTCAGCACGTCGCGCCCGGAGGCGCCGACCATCTCGCCGATGGCGAAGGCGGCCGGAACCACCGGCGCGCTTGGATGCAGCGAGGAGTCCGCATGGGTGTCGTCGAAGTCGAGGGAATGGCCGAGCGCGCCGTTGAGCAGCGCCGCGACCGCCGGCGTCCAGGTCTTGCTATCGCCGAACACGGTGGATTCGCCCTTGGTGTCGAGCGCGAGCGCCTCCAGCATCTTCAGGATCGAGGGGGTCGATTCCGCTTCGCTGCGGGCCCGGATGGCGCTGCCGAGGAAATCCAGCGTCAGCACTTTCGCCCGATCCAGCACTTCCGCCGGAATATCCTGGAATTTCAGGTTGGCGACATAGGCGGCGAGCGTTGCGGTTTCGTGAGCCATCGTGTTTCCTCGTTTTGGCGCGCAAGTTAGGCGGGCTGATTTGGCCTTTCAAGCGGCCTGGGGGCCGCGGGCATCAGCTATGCTTTTGGCTGGCTTTACGAGAGTTGGACCGGGATACGCGACCATGGCATTCGCAGGAGAGCTGTTCGACCGGGTCTGGTCGCGAAAGACCCAATTGGGGTTGGCGATCCGGGTCACGGTGGCGGCCACTGGCGCCTACGCGCTCGCCACCGCGTTGCATCTGTTGTTGCCGCTCTGGGCCGTCCTCACGTCCATCATCGTGACCCAGATGAGCGTCGGGCGCTCGCTGAAGGCGACACGCGACTACATGCTCGGCACCATCGGCGGCGCGATCTATGGCGGCGCCATCGCGATCCTGATCCCCTATTCCGGTGAACTGGGCCTGCTGGGCCTGCTGGTGCTGGCCGTGGCGCCGCTTGCCTTTGTCGCATCGATCTATCCGAATCTGAGCTCTGCAACGGTGACGGCCGTGATCGTGCTCGTGCTTCCCTCGATGCATCATGCCGATCCCATGGCCTCGGCGATCGATCGCGTCAGCGAAGTCGCGGTCGGCGCGGTGACGGGGCTGCTGGTCTCGTTCCTGGTGCTGCCCTCGCGCGCGGTCCGGCAAATCCGCGCCAGCGCGGCAAAACTGCTTGAATTGATCGCAGAGGCCTTCACCGAATTGCTCGCGGGCCTGACGCGCGGCCGGGACAACGACGCGCTGCACCGGATTCAGGACGGTATCGGCACCGCAATGGTCGGCATGAATACCATTGGCGCCGAAGCCGAGCGCGAGCGCTCTGCGCGATTGTCGAGCGGGCCGGACACCGGCCCGTTGTTGCGCACGATCTTGCGCTTGCGCCATGACGTCGTGATGATCGGCCGCTCCACGGTGGTGCCGTTGCCGGCCGAGGTGCAGACACGGCTTGCCGCGCCGCTGACGGAAGTCTCGACGGTGATCGCACGCTTCCTGCGTTCGGCCGCCGCCGCCTTGCGCGAAGGCACCGGCGCCCCGCCGATCCACCCCGTGCATGTCGCGCTCCAGCATTATGCTGAGGCGGTCGCCGCCGTGCGCCAGGACGGCCTGATCCGGGGCCAGCCCAGCGACACCGCGGAGCGCTTCTTCGCGCTCGGCTTCTCGCTGGAGCAGATGCACCAGAATCTCTGCGATCTCGATCGCGTCGTCGGCGAATGGTCCGAGGCCGCGACCGACAAGCCCGCGCGCGTGGCGGAGTGAGCTAGCGCCGCATCAGGCCCTTCCCTTGCATGCGCCAGACCAGCAAATCGATACGGTCCTGGCCGAAGAACGGCTCGTTGTCGAACACGAAGGTCGGCACGCCCCAATGGCCGGAGGCGGCGTGGTCCTTCTCGTTCTCCGTGATCACCTGCTCGTAGCGATCCGGGTCCGCGGTGATCGCGGCATCCATCGCGACGAGATCGAAGCCGGCCTTGTCGGCTGCCCGCGCGAGATGATCGCTCTCGTTCCAGCCCGCCACCGAGCCGTCCCACAGCACGCGGGCGATCGCATCGGTGAATGCGAGCGAGCGTCCCTCAAGCTGCGCCATGGCACCAAGCCGGGTCAGACGGTGGATGTAGGGCTGCTCCGCCGCGACGTCGAACGTCGTCTTGTCCTGCACGATCGGATCTGGCCTCGGAAAGCGGAACGGAATGCCCTCGTGCTGCGCCACGCGCGTGCTGTCGAGCACCACATAGCGAATGAAGTTCGGGCTCGCCTTCTTGAAAAACCCGGGCACACGGACTGCGAGCGGATAGACCGGCCGCACATTGACCGCCAGATCGTAGGTTTCGACGAGCTTGAGCGTCTTGGGCAGCGCCAGATAGCTGAACGGACTGCGAAAGGAGTAGAAGAGGTCGACGGAGAGCGTCATCGGGCCGGCTCCGCGAGCCGCCCCATCATGCTGCGGGCCACAAGCTTGTGGAAGGGCGTGATGAGCGCGAGGTAGGCGCGGCCCAGCCGATTGTTGGTCCGCACCAGCGTGGTCAAGGTGACGTGGCGCGGCACCGCTTCGCCGACCACATCGACCACGATGCGGAAATCGAGATGATAATCATTGAAGCCGGCGACCAGCTGCTCGGGCGTTTCACTCAGCACCGGAAACAGGCCGATCAAACCGCCCGGCGCCGGCGTACCCTCGCCCGATGTCTTCAGGCCGAACGGCGTCACCAACACGTTGCGCAGGCGTGTCAGTGCACCGACCCAGCGCGGCCCGTGCAACACCATCCTGGTGCAGGCCTCGCGGGCATTCACCGGTGCCGTGCCGATCTCCACGCGAAAGGCGTCGATGAATTGCGCACCGGCCAGCAGCGCGCCGGTGTCGACAGCGGGGGTGACTTCGCGGACGGTCCCGTTCATTCCGTCAGTCTGCGCGTCAGCATCCGGAAGCGCAAGATCAGAAGTCCGGCATAGACGAACGATCCGATCGACAATCCGATCCAGACACCGACCGCGCCGAGATCGGCGTGAAAAGCCAGCCACCAGGCGATGGGAAAGCCCACGCACCAATAGCCGATCGCGGCGAATACCAACGTCATCCTGGTGTCATTGATGCCGCGCAGCGCGCCGCCCATGATGGTCTGGATGGCATCGGCGATGAAGAAGGTCGCGCCGACCAGCAGCAGCGTTGCGGTCAGCTCGACGGTCGCCATGCTCGCTTCGCCGCTGCCGAAGAACAGTCGGCCGAGCTGATAGCGGCCGAAGATGATCGCGACGGTCAGGGCCGAGACGAACGCGATCCCGATCACGGCTGCGACGAGACCTGCGCGCTTCACCGCAGCCGGGTCGCCCCGGCCGAAGGCGTGGCCGACCCGCACGGTGGCCGCCATGCCGATGCCGAGCGGGACCATGAACAGCACGGCGGTGACCTGGAGCGCGATCTGATGCGCCGCGAGCGCCGTGGTCGAGATCAATCCCATCAGCAGCGCCGCCGAAGAGAACAGGCCATATTCCAGCAGCAGCGAGAACGAGATCGGCGCGCCGATCGCGATGAGCTTGCGCATCAGGGGCCAGTCGATCCGCCAGAGATGGGCAAGCGGACGATAGTCCGCGAACGGCTTGCGCAGCCCCGCAATGGCGAGCGTGGCGGCGAACGAGCCGAGATTGACCAGCGTGGTCGCAAGCCCCGCGCCGAACAGGCCGAGCTCCGGCAGGCCGAACAGGCCGTGGATCAGGACATAGACCAGCGCGGCATTGACGGGGATCGCCGCGAGCGTGATCCACAGCGGCGCCTGCGGCCGGTTCACCGCGCTCATCATGCTGCGCAGCGCGATGAAGCCGAGCGCCGGCGCGATGCCCCAGGCCAGCCCATTCAGATAGCGCTGGGCGAGCGCGGCCGAGTGCGGCGCCTGACCGAGTGCAACCAGGATGTGCTCGCCATAGAGCGGCGAGGCCATCATCGGCAGCGAGATCAGCAGCGCGACCCACAGGCCGACGCGTAAGGAGCGGCGGATACGCCTGACATCGCCGGCGCCGAACGCCTGCGCGACCAGCGGTGATACCGCCGCCATCAATCCGAGCCCGAACGTGAAGCTGACGAAATAGACCGTATGCGCCAGTGCCGCTGCTGCCACCGCGCTCTCGCCGAGCCGGCCGATCAGCGCAAGATCGGTCGTGATCATCGCGATCTGCCCGAGTTGCGTCAGCGTCATCGGCACGGCCAGCCGCAGCGTCTCGACGAATTCGTCGGCGAGAGGATTTAGCGGCGCGCCGGCTTGCGGCTGCGAACGAGGCTGGACGGTGTCGAGCATGGCGGGTCAATAGCACGGCCGGGCGACGAAAACATGGCTTGGTCTTCTCCCTCTCCCCTTGCGGGAGAGGGAGGCTCGCCGCGTAGCGGCGAGACGGGTGAGGGTTATCTCTCCGCGTACGGCCCTCAAGCAGCAGGACTCGCTGAAGCAACCCCTCATCCGGCGCCATAGCCGATGCGAAGCTTCGGCGTTCTTAAAAACGGCGGCCGAAGGCCGCTTATGCCACCTTCTCCCACAAGGGGAGAAGGGAAGAAACTCTCAGCCCTTCCGTTCCGGCACGCGCCTGATCTTCGCGCCGAGCGCATTCAGCCGTTCGTCGATGCGCTCGTAGCCGCGCTCGATCTGGTCGGCGTTGTTGATCGTGGAGGTGCCCTCGGCGCAGACGGCCGCGAGCAGCATGGCCATTCCGGCGCGAATGTCGGGTGAGGTCATCGTCGCGCCGTGCAGCCGGCTTGGACCGGCGATGATGGCGCGATGCGGGTCGCACAGCACGATGCGCGCACCCATCGCGATCAGCTTGTCGACGAAGAACATCCGCGATTCGAACATCTTCTCGAACATTAGGATCACGCCCTCGCATTGCGTGGCCGTGACGATCGCGATCGACATCAGATCGGCGGGAAAGGCCGGCCAGGGCTGGTCCTCCAGCTTCGGCACGTGGCCGCCAAAATCGTCCTGGATCTTCAGCGTCTGGTTCGAGGGCACGATGAGATCGTCGCCCTCGATGCGGCAGACGATGCCGAGCCGCTCGAATCCCATGCGGATCGAGCGCAGATGCTCGACGCCCGCGCGAACGATGCGAAGCGGCGACCGCGTGACGGCCGCGAGCCCGATCAGCGAGCCGACCTCGATATGGTCGGGCTGGATCCGGTAGGTCGCACCACCCAACGTCGCCGGACCATGCACGATCATAGTGTTGGTGCCGATGCCCTCGATCCCCGCGCCGAGTGCGACCAGGAAGTTGGCGAGGTCCTGCACATGCGGCTCGGACGCGGCGTTGCGCAAATAGGTGGTGCCTTCGGCGGCGACGGCTGCGACCAGCGCGTTCTCGGTCGCGGTCACGCTGGGCTCGTCCAGGAACACGTCGGCGCCGGTCAGCTTCGAAGCGCGGAATTCGAGCCGGTCGGTCGCGGTGACCTTGGCTCCTAATTGCTCGAGCGCGAGCACATGCGTGTCGAGCCTGCGGCGGCCGATGACGTCGCCGCCGGGCGGCGGCAGCATCACTTCGCCGCAGCGGGCGAGCAGGGGGCCCGCGAGCAGGATCGAGGCGCGGATGCGGACGCACAAGTCCGGATCGAGATCGGCGGCGCGGATGCTCTTGGCGTGAATGTGAAGCGTGTTGCGGGCGGTCCATTCCGCCGCCGCGCCGACCGAGCGGATCAGCTCGACCAGCGTCTCGGTGTCGCGGATCCGCGGCACGTTTTCCAGCGTCACCGGATGCTCGGTGAGCAGGGCTGCCGCGATGATCGGCAGGGCCGCATTCTTGTTGCCGGAAGGCTCGATCGAGCCCGAGAGCCGGTGACCGCCCTCGACAATGTACTGGATGGGCGCCACGGGCTCTCTCGCTGTCGTATTGAGTGGGGGGCGGGTTTTCGAGGCGGAAGCTACCGAGAATTGAGCGCGGGAGCAATTCTGCACTTGTTGCGAGGGCGGGGGGAGGCTCAGCCGAGGTGTCTCTACGTCATGGCCGGGCTTGTCCTGGCCATCCACGCCTTTGCCAGATGCACGGAGAACGTAGATGCCCGGGCCTTCGCCTCGCCGAAGCGGCTTCGGCCGCGCAGGCGGGACAAGCCCGGGCATGACGACCGTCCAAAGCCATCCGATCTCAGATATCGATCGTCGCGCTCAGCGAATGTTCCTGGATGAAGTCGCGGCGCGGCTCGACCACGTCGCCCATCAGCTTGGTGAAGATGTCGTCGGCCTCGTCGACCTCCTTGACCTTCACCTGGAGCAGTGATCGCGCATTGACGTCCAGCGTCGTCTGCCAGAGCTGCTCCGGATTCATCTCGCCCAGCCCTTTGTAGCGCTGCAGCGAGACGCCCTTGCGGCCGGCATCTGTGACGGCTTCGAACAGATCGACCGGGCCGTAGACCATGTGCTCGGTATCCTTGCGCCGCAGCTTGCCGGGGCGGGCATAAACGTCCTGGAGCTTGACCGTGTACTCGTCGAGCTTGCGGGCTTCGACCGAGCCCAGGAACGCGTCGTCGATGAGGGCGACGTCCTTGACGCCGCGCACCGTGCGCTCGAACTGGAAACCATGGCCTTCGACGTATTGACCGATCCAGCCGCGCTCGACCTCGTCGGCGAGCGTGTCGAGGCGGGCGGCGATGTATTGCGCGGCCGCGGCGGCTTTCTCCCGATCGCCGTAGATCGCCTTGTTGAGCACGCCGGTGATGGCAGCCTGCTCGATCACCTTGCGATTGTAGCGGGTGTGCAGGCTGCGCAGGACGCCGCGAACGGCACGGGCGTCGTCGACCAGCGAGCGCAGGTCGCGGCCGGTGCGATCGCCGCCGGTGCCGGGAATGTAGACGCAGTCGTCGAGTCCGGTATCGATCAGATAATCTTCCAGCGCCCGCTCGTCCTTCAGATATTGCTCGGACTTGCCGCGGTTGACCTTATAGAGCGGCGGCTGGGCGATGTAGAGATAGCCGCCGTCGATGATCTCGCGCATCTGCCGGTAGAAGAAAGTCAGCAGCAGCGTGCGGATGTGGGCGCCGTCGACGTCGGCGTCCGTCATCACGATGATCTTGTGATAGCGCAGCTTCTCGATCGAGAATTCGTCGCTGATGCCGGTGCCGAGCGCGGTGATCAGCGTGCCGATCTGCTCGCTGTGCAGCATCTTGTCGGGACGCACGCGTTCGACATTGAGGATCTTGCCGCGCAGCGGCAGCACGGCCTGGAATTCGCGGTTGCGGCCCTGCTTGGCGCTGCCGCCTGCCGAGTCACCCTCGACGATGAAGAGCTCGGATTTCGCCGGATCCTTTTCCTGGCAGTCGGCGAGCTTGCCGGGCAGCGAGGAGACCGAGAGCGGGCTCTTGCGCGTCAGCTCGCGCGCCTTTCGCGCGGCTTCGCGGGCAGCTGCCGCCTGGATCACCTTGCCGACGATCATCTTGGCTTCGGAAGGATGCTCCTCGAACCAGGCTTGCAGCGCCTCGTTGAGCACGTTCTCGACCACGGGGCGCACTTCCGAGGACACCAGCTTGTCCTTGGTCTGCGACGAAAATTTTGGATCCGGCACCTTCACCGACAGCACAGCGGTGAGGCCTTCGCGGCAATCATCGCCGGTGAGCGCGATTTTCTCTTTTTTCGCGTTGGCCTCGGCATAGCCGTTGACCTGGCGCGTCAGCGCGCCGCGGAAACCGGCGAGATGGGTGCCGCCGTCGCGCTGCGGGATGTTGTTGGTGAAGCACAGCACGTTCTCGTGGTAGCTGTCGTTCCACCACAGCGCGGCCTCGACGCCGATGCCGTTGGCTTCCGCGCGCACCATGATCGGCGCCGGCACGATCGCCTTCTTGTTGCGGTCGAGATATTTGACGAATTCCTCGACGCCGCCGGAATAGTGCATCTCCTCGCGCTTCTCGACGGCGTGACGCATGTCGGAGAGAGCGATGTTGACGCCGGAGTTGAGGAAGGCGAGCTCGCGCAGCCGGTGCTCCAGCGTGGCGAAATCATACTCGATGTTCTTGAAGGTTTCCGTCGAGGCCTGGAACGTCACCTCGGTGCCACGCCTGCCGGGCGCATCGCCGACCACCTTGAGCGGCGCGACCGCATCGCCATGGGCGAATTCGATGTAGTGTTCCTTGTTGTCGCGCCAGATGCGCAAGCCGAGCTTGCTCGACAGCGCGTTGACGACGGAGACGCCGACGCCGTGCAGGCCGCCGGAAACCTTGTAGGAATTCTGGTCGAACTTACCGCCGGCATGGAGCTGGGTCATGATGACCTCGGCCGCCGAAATACCTTCGCCCTTATGGATGTCGACGGGAATGCCGCGGCCGTCGTCGCGCACGGTGACGGAATTGTCGGAATTGAGGATCACGTCGACGCGAGTGGCATGGCCCGCGAGCGCTTCGTCGATCGCGTTGTCGACGACCTCGTAGACCATATGATGCAGGCCTGAGCCGTCATCGGTGTCGCCGATATACATGCCCGGGCGCTTGCGTACGGCGTCGAGACCCTTGAGCACGCGGATCGATTCCGCCCCGTAATCGCTCGGATTTGAGGGTTCGTTTTCGGCAGGCGTCTGCCGAGCAGGTTCTGTCATGAGAGGCCTTCGAGATGTCGCCCGAATCAGCGGCGCAAAAGGCGCTGATATGTGGGCTATTTGTGCCACGAAAGACGGATTGCGCCTAGCGCAAAGTATCTCCTGGCAAGTCTTTGATTAAATGGGATTTTTCGGCCGATTTTCAAGGCTTACGAGGGCCGATTCGGCGGCTTGGAAAAAGCGCGATTCGGGAAGCCGTTTAGGGCCGTGGAAGGCGTGGATTTTGCGGGGACGAGGGGTGCTCCGAGGCGCCTTGGAACGCCCCGGAACGGCCTTGCAGCTCAATACATCTGAAGCGGCAGCACGTCTCCGCTTGGCCCCACCAGGAGGCCCCAGGCATCGCCGGCGGCAACGGTGAGGGTCTCGGTGCGAGCAGGGCGTCCCGGCAGACGCAGCGCGTACTGGTACTTGCCCGGCGGCAGATCGAGCATCGGGCCTTTCGGCGATTGCGGACCGCCGGCGCCGGCCGCGATCTTCACGGTTTGATTGTTGATCGTCAGCGATGCTTCCTTCGGTCCCATATTGCCGAGCATCAGCCTCGCCTGTCCCGCCTTCGGCATGATGTCGGCCTTGGCCGCGGCCTGCGGATTCCGCTGCATCAGGCTGACCGTGGTCTCGTCCCTGGCGCGGCCGAGCTTCAGCACGGCCGGTCCCTCCGGCGAGGTGAACGCGAGCTCCGCCCGCTCGGCGGTCACCGTTGCGCCGTCGGTCTTCTCCTGCCAGCCGCGCTTGGTCAGCTCCGCGCGATAGAACGCGAGGACCTCGCCAAGCTCGGCGGGGATGCTGGCTTCGAGCTCGGTCCGGAACGACTGGTCGCTGCCGGGGAATTTGGTGGAGCTTAATCCGGTCGAGCTGTGCTGCGTCGGCACGGGCAGGGCGGAATCGGGATCGAGCGTGAGCGGCTCCTTCGATTTGGCCTGGGCCGCCTTGGCTTGGGTCGATTTGGCCTCGACAGGCTTCGCCGCGGCGATAACCAGACCGGAGCCGTTGGCGCTAACGTTCACCTTCGGCCCCATCTGCATCACGGTCATCGAGATCGACTTGCCGCTCTTGGAGAATTCCATCACCGCCATGTTGGGCTGGTTGATGACGGAAGGTTGCTCCTTCCAGCCCGCTGGCTTGAGCGATGCGCGATAGAACGCGGTGAGCGCCTTCACGCTCGACGTCGAGGAGAATTCGAGCTGGCCGTCGTCGCCCTCGAACTTCACGCCTTCGGCGTTTTCGGGCAGCGGCACCGGCGTCTTGCTGTCGGCCAGCGCATTCAGCGGCGCGTCGGACAACGCGGCCGCCTGCACCTTGCGCCTTGCTTCGTCGGCAGTGATGAGCTGCTTGGCCGCACCTAACGCATCCCCAAGGAACTTTTCGTCCGCCTCTTTCTTCGCCTTGGCACGGGCGGCAAGCGCGGAGTCCTTCACCTGCGCGGTCAGGCTGACCATGGTGAAATCATATTTGCGGCCAAGTCGCAGCACGCCGGTTTCCTCCGCCGAAGAGATCTTGATCGCGACCTCGTCACCGGGTGCGAGCGGCGCGCTGCCGTCCTCCTGCCAGCCGCGCGCGGCGAGCTCGCGGTGATAGAAGGCGAGCACGGCCGGCAGCTCGGCCATCGCGGCGGCCGACATTTCGCGCTTGTTGTCGCTCGCGCCTCCGAGGCCCCTGGCCGTCTTGGTCGGGCTCGGCCGCGGCAGGCCGGCCAGATCGCTATCGGCCCTGAGCTCGCTGGGCAGCGCGAAGGGCGCGACCCGGATATCGATATTGGTGCGGCCGTCGTCGCGGCGCGTCAGCGTCAGCATCACGGGCTTCTGCTGATAGAAGCCGGTCTCCTTGCTATCGGCGTGCGCGTAGAACGCGCGCAGGCCGTTGGGAACGGTTTCATCCAGGCTGGTCGCCCAGCGCGCGGCGGTTTCCGGCGTGAGCTTCTGCCAGCCGATCGCAGCCATCTGGCTGGCATAGAAATCCGACGTCGCATCGAGCGTCGTCGGTGCGACGCAGCCGAGATAGGGCCTCGTCCCGTCGAACACGATGTCGCTTGCACCTTCCGGAAACGGCACGTTGCCGTAGATCCGGTCGGTCGTGTAGTAAACCACGGACTGGTCGGGCCGGCCGGGCGCCTGCGTGAAATGAACGGAAAGGCCCTGTCGCCCCTTCCTGAACTTCAGCAGGCTACTTTTTTCCTCAAGCGGCATCACATAGGGCACCCAGCCGTTGTCGCTCAGGAGCTTTTGGACGGCGGGCAGTGTCACGGCCTGCCGCGTCGGCACGCGATATTCGACGCGATAGGGATCGGGGCGCGAAATGTCTTCCACCGCACCTTCGAGCTGCGGCAGCGCGTGGACGTCGACGACACCCTCGTCTGCGCCGGCCGCGATCGAGCAGCTCGCCATCAGGAAGAGACCGCATGCAAGCAGCCGCCATCGTGCCGGGACTTGCATCCCGCGCGGGATCATCGCCATCGTTACGTCTCCAGGATGCCGCGCGGCGCTTTGGCGCGCGCGATTGCAACGGCCGCAACGCCGTCGGCGGGCCTCAGACCAGAAGTCGCGGCAGGAACCGGGCAGGTTCAAAGATCCCGAACTGGTCAATACAGCTGGAGCGGCGACCATGCCTCGCCGTCGCGCCCGACGGTGAGCTCCCAGGCGTCGCCGGCTGCGACAGTGAGGATGTGGGTGTAGGCTAGACGGCCGGGTACGCTCAGTTCGTAGGAATATTTGCCGGGCGCCAGATCCAGCGATACGGCGTTGGCGCCGCCGGCGCGCTTGATGATCCGCGCGTCGATCCCGAGCACGGCTTCCGTCTCGCCGATATTGCTGAACACCAGCTTCGCCTGGCCCGGTTCGGGCATGACGTTCGCCCGGGTTGCAGTATCCGAGTTCTTCTGCACGAGATGAACCAAGGTGCTGCTGTCCTTGCGGCCGAGTTCCAGCATGGCCGGCCCGAGCGGAGAGACGAACGCGAGCCGGACGTGATCGGCGGAAACGACGGCGCCATCATGCTGCTCCTGCCAGCCGAGTTTTCCGAACTCCCTGCGATAGAAAGCGAGAACGTCGCTGAGCTCGGCGGGCACGGTGGCTTCGAGCTTGACGCGAAGCGGCGCTTCGACGCCCCGCATCAGAGTGGTGTGGATTCCTCGAAAGCTGTAGCGGGTCGGTGCGGGTAGCCTGGCATCGGGATCGGGCATGAGATCGGCCGAAAACAGCGGCTGCGGCATCCAGGCGCCGGCGCTTGCCGCGAGCGTGCACGTCGCGAGCAAGACGAGGCCGCACGCAAACGCCCGCCATCGTGCCGGGGCTCGCGCCCCGGACCTTGCCGCCCGCATCTCACTCTCCAGGGTTCGCGCGTGATGTCATTGCGCGATTGCAAAAACGGCTGCGACGCCGTCGGCGCCGCCTCCGGCAACTAGTCGCGGCGGAAATGGGGCCGGTTCAACGGCTGCGACTACCGCCGGGCCGATACCTGTCCGCTTTCGACGTCAAAGATCTCGCCCCCGGCGCCGATCTCGGCGAAGGCGGCGGGGTCTGCGCCGGTCAGCCACACCTGCGCGCCGAGCTTGCGCAGCTCGTCGAACAGCGCGGCGCGCCTGCCAGGATCGAGGTGCGCGACGACCTCGTCGAGCAGTAGCAGCGGCACGATGCCCGTCATCTCGGCGACCAGGCTCGCATGCGCCAGCACCAGCCCGATCAGCAACGCCTTCTGCTCGCCGGTCGAGGCATCGCGCGCCGGCATGCTTTTCGGCGCGTAGATCACCTGCAGATCGGTGAGATGCGGACCATCCGTGGTGCGACCCGCGATGGCGTCACGCGGACGGTTGTCGCGCAGGATCTGGCGGTAGCGATCCTCGACCGACGTCGCGGTCTCCGTCAGCAGCGCGTTCTCCATCCAGCCGTCGAGCGCGATCTGCGCCGAGGGGAAGGCGGAGGCTTGCGCGCGCGCGTTGAGCATGCCGGTCAGCCGGGCCGCGGTCTGGCCGCGGGTTGCGGCGACGGCGACCGCAAGCTCGGCGGTCTCGCGCTCGATCGCGTCACACCAATGGTCGTCGTAATTGCGGGTCTCGAGCAGGCGGTTGCGCGAACGCAGGGAACGTTCGAGCGCGGAGATGCGGCTGGAATGGTCGCTGTCGATGGCAAGCACCAGGCGGTCGAAGAAGCGCCGGCGCTCGGACGCCGCTCCCATGAACAGCCCGTCCATCGCCGGCGTCAGCCACACCATGCGGATGTGGTCGCCGAACGACGCCGCCGAACTGACCGGTTCGCGGTCGATGCGGCAGCGCCGGCTGACCGGGCTATCTGCGCGCGGCGGATCGATGCCGGTGCCGAGCGTGGCAAGGCCCAGTGCGCCTTCGACCTGTGCCGACACCGCCCAGGAGCCGTCGCCCTGGTTGTCGGCGACGTCGTCCAGCGTCGCGCGCCGCAAGCCGCGTCCCGGCGACAGGAACGAGATTGCCTCGATGCAATTGGTCTTGCCCGCTCCGTTCGGCCCGACCAGCGCCACCATGTCAGCCTTCGCCTCGAGCCCCGCCGCCCGGTAATTACGAAAATGCGTCAGCGTCAGGCGATGAATGCGGGAGGGGGTCATGTTGTCTTTGTCATTGCCGGGCATCCACGTTTTGTCTCCAAAGACGTGGATGGCCGGGACAAGCCCGGCCATGACGGATGTAGTCGATGCGAAGGGGCGCCGGTAGCCCTCACACCCGCATCGGCATCAGCACGTAGAGTGCGCTCTTGTCGTCGCGGTCTTGCACCAGGGTCGGTGAGCCCGGGTCGGCGAGCCGGAGCGTTGCGACGTCGCCTTCGATCTGGGCGGCGATGTCGAGCAGATAACGGGAGTTGAAGCCGATATCGAGGGCGTCGGAGGCGTATTCGACTTCGAGCTCTTCGGTCGCGCTGCCGGAATCCGGATTGGTCACCGACAGCACCAGCTTGCCCGGCGACAGCGAGAGTTTCACGGCTCGGCCGCGCTCGCTGGAAATCGTCGAGACGCGGTCGACCGCGTTCTCGAAATCCTTCTTGTCGACGACGAGCTCCTTGTCGTTGCCCTGCGGGATCACGCGGCCGTAGTCGGGGAAGGTGCCGTCGATCAGCTTCGAGGTCAGCACCACATTGCCGATGGTGAAACGGATCTTGGCCTGCGACAGCTCGATCGTGACCTCGGCCTCGTTGTCCTCGATCAGGCGCTGCACCTCGCCGACCGTCTTGCGCGGCACGATCACGCCGGGCATGCCCTCGGCGCCCTTGGGCTGGACCAGGTCGAGCTGGGCGAGGCGGTGGCCGTCGGTGGCGACGCCGCGCAGGGTGGCGGCTTTGGCCGAGCCCGCGGCATGCAGATAGATGCCGTTGAGATAATAGCGGGTCTCCTCGGTGGAGATCGCGAACTGGGTGCGGTCGATCAGCCGCTTGACGTCCTTGGCGGCGAGGCTGAACGAATGCGACATGTCGCCGGCCGCGAGATCCGGAAAATCATTCTCCGGCAAGGTCTGCAGCGTGAAGCGGGAGCGGCCGGCGCGGATCGCCAGCACGGCGCGGTCGCCGTCGGCTTCGAGCACGATCTGCGAACCGTCCGGCAGCTTGCGGACGATGTCGTAGAACATGTGCGCCGGCACGGTGGTGGAGCCCGCGGTCGCGGTTTCCGCCGCGAGCGTTTCCGTGACCTCGAGGTCGAGGTCGGTCGCCTTCAGCGACAATTTCGCGTTCTCGGCCCTAACAAGCACGTTGCCGAGGATCGGAATCGTGTTGCGGCGCTCGACCACGCGATGGACGTGGCCCAGCGACTTCAGGAGTTGCGCGCGTTCGACCGTAACCTTCATTGCACTACTCGCCCGATCCCCAAGGAAACACAAATCTGGAAAAGCCGGGCGGCGGGACGCGCGCCACGGCACCGAAATCCCCGGAAGGCCGGGTCATCCAGCCGATATGACCAAAGCCGTCAGGGTCGCGCAAGGTGGCGCGTAAAGTCATCCGTTTCAAGGGATTGCGCGACAGTTCCCCACGATTTACCGGCAAAGACGGGGCTGGCGCCCAGCTGGACCAAGACCGCCGCCCCAGGCATGGCCGGGGCGGCGCGAGGGAAGGGGAAAGACCTAGGCGTTTATTCCTGAAGCTGGCGCTTGAGCGATTCGACCTCGTCCGACAGCGCCGTGTCCTTGGAAACCAGGGCCTCGATCTTGCGAACGGCGTGCAGCACCGTGGTGTGATCGCGCCCGCCGAAGCGGCGGCCGATCTCCGGCAGCGATCGCAGGGTCAGCGTCTTGGCGAGATACATCGCCACCTGGCGCGGACGGACCACGTTGGCGGTCCGGCGCGAGGACAGGAGGTCGGAGCGGCTGACATTATATTGCCGCGCCACCACGCGCTGGATGTCCTCGATCTTGATCCGCTTCGGTTCCTGCGGCCGGATCAGGTCGCGCACCTCGTGCTCCGCCATCTCCAGCGTCACCGGCCGGTTGTTGAGCTTCGAATGCGCGAGCAGGCGGTTGATCGCGCCTTCGAGATCCCGGCCGTTATGGGTGATGGCGCGGGCCAGATAGGTCAGCACCTCCTCCGGCACCTCGAAGGTCGCATGATGGGCGCGGGCCGCGGCGACGCGCGACTTGAGAATGCCGTGTCGCAGCTCCTCGCCGAGCGAGGCCATCTCGACCACGAGGCCGCCGGCCAGCCGCGAGCGCACGCGGTCGTCGAGGCTTTCGAGATCGGACGGCGGACGGTCGGCCGCGATCACGACTTGGCGGCCGGCATCGATCAGCGCGTTCAGCGTGTGACAGAACTCGGCCTGGGTCGACTTGCCCTGCAGGAACTGGAGATCGTCGATCACGAGCACGTCGATGCCGCGCAACGCTTCCTTGAAGGCGAGCGCCGTCTGCGTCTTCAGCGCGGCGACGAAGCCGTACATGAATTTCTCGGCGGTGAGATAAAGCACCTTGCGCTCGTTGCCGGAATTGCCGGCCCAGGTCACCGCCTGCAAGAGATGGGTCTTGCCGAGGCCGACCCCCGCATGGATGTAGAGCGGATTGAACATGACGGGATCGCCGCGACGACCCTCGGCGACCTGACGCGCAGCCGCATGCGCCAGCGTGTTGGAACGGCCGACGACGAAGCTTGCGAAGGTCAGGCGCGGATCGAGCGGCGAACCGCCGAGCGCATCATGATTGGCCGAGACCGGCGCGGTCGCGGTCGAGCGCAGCTCCGGCGCAGGCGAGCGGCGCGTTTCGACCGGCGCGGGCGCTTCCTTCTGCTGAACCACGGGGCGCACGGCCGAGCGCACGGTGAGATCGATGCGATGCACTTCCGGCATCTCGGCCTGCCAGCACGACAGCACGCGCTCGGCATAATGGGCCTGGATCCAGCTCTTCAGGAAGCGGGTCGGCACCGACAGACGCACGCTCTCGTCCTGGACGCCTTCCAGATCCATGCGCGCAAACCAGCTCGTATAGACGTCTTCGCCAACGTTCGAGCGCAGCCGACTCTTCACGCGTGACCAGCGATCCTGTTCCGGGGTTGTCATCATTTGAGAACTTTTCTTGAGAGATAAGGTTGCGTGGTGAGCGCCATGCAGAGTTCCTGCCAGCAATACCTGCCCAGGATTATTTGCAATGGCGGGACCTCAAGCGATTTCACCTGCAGGCATGGCTCAACCGCTCGGCGGAAACGCCGCGTCCGATCAGCAATGTCTAGAGATGGAGGGGTCGCGAGGTCAGCGCGTACTCGGCGCTCCGTGACACGCGGGAGGCTTGGTGTCCGACGAATCTAAAACGGCATCGCTGGAAGTCGAAATGCTGGAAGTCGAAATGTGTTTCAATACCGCGTTGAGTTCGTAAGACATGATACCTCCCCGTCCTGCCGTGATTGCTCGCGACAAGGTCCTGCGTGTCCAAACGACACCCGCGTCGTCATCGGATGCCTGCCCGTGTACTAGTCCGCTCGGCCTCGCCATCATGCCTGTCGGGGCAGCTTTCAAGATGTCTCTTAAGCGCGAGAGAAAGATCCCGCTTGGAGACATTCAGACAAAGAGCTACCGTTCCCGCATTGCTGTGGGTTTTGATCCGACAATCGCTTGTTGAAGCGCCGCCTACGTGCACATCGCCGCCGATTTGCACGCTCGCCCCGTTTCCGATACCGCGCTGGTCTCAAGATCGTGGGCGCCGCTGACGTCTTAAGGAATACACTATGCGGAAAGACTCGCAACGGAATTGATTCACACTTGAGGCATCAAAAATCTTGATCTGCGTTAACGCCACGCGGACTTGTGCACAGGCTTCAGAGCAAGTTTTTGGATTCGTGCACAGAATCGAAGACGCCACGTTTCATGTGACAATTCTCCGCCACCGCCAAAAATTTTTTACAAAAGCGTCACGCGCGCGACGCGCGGACGATTTTTCCAAATGCTTGGCCTCACTATGTCGATAAGTGGTTAGCTAGCCATCGTTTTTTGAGTCTCGTTTCACAGGGTAACTCCATCGCGTGACGCGATCCGGGGAAACTACGGTGTGCAGAACTCGCAGACGCGCGAATTCAACTTGCGCCCGCCTCGCAAGGGTCTTTTGCACCGCGGTGGAAGTTTCCGCTGTTGCAAAATCATTCGCAGGTAGAACTACGGGACATCATGGTGCAAACGCCGCAATCCTCCGATCAAAGGTCGCTCGGCGCGTGACTGCTTGCGTGGATATGGCAGGCAACAAAAAAGCCCGGCGTGATGCCGGGCTGTTTGACGTATGCGATGTGCGACCGGATCGTCCGATCGAACGAATGCTGCTAGATCACTCGCGAGCTTACTGAGCGAGCTTACTTGGCGAGCTTGGCGATCTGCGCGGTGAGCCGCGAGACTTTGCGGCTGGCATTGTTCTTATGAATGATGTTTCGCTGCGCGGCGCGCATCAAGGCGGGCTCGGCGTTCGCCAGCGCCGTCACGGCTGCGGCGCGGTCGCCGGTCTTGATTGCTTCTTCGACATTACGCACGGCACCGCGCATCTGGGTGCGGCGCGACTTGTTGACGGCGGTGCGGCGGGCGATCTTGCGCGTCGCTTTCTTGGCGGAAGTGGTATTGGCCATGGTCTCAATGTCCTTTGCGGGTACCGGTCGCGTCTTGGTCGGGTAGCGCCGGCTTGCTTGACCGCGTAATCGACGCTCGGAATTAGGGTGTTCGGTTGCTAGGCTGTTCCTGGAACAAGAGCGACGGCCTTGCGGCTGTCTCTGAGGCCCAAAGAGCCTCTCAGCTCAAGGAGCCTCTAAGCCCCAAAGAGCCTGTAAGCCCAAAAGAGCCTGCAACTGCTCAAAGAACAGCGGCGGCAGGATTGCGCCCGCCGCCAGTTGGCGCCCTTATAGAGAGGGTCTTTGGCACCGTCAACGCTTTCCCGGGCTGGACAACCAGCCTCTTGGGGTGGGGATGAATGCCGTAACGCCCTGAAGAGGTTGAATTTCTACCGTCTCCCTTGTATTGGCTGGCGGCGTTCCGAGGGTCGTCCGATCGGACGACTATAAAGGGTGAGGCATGATCCGCGGCTTTTTCCGACTGATTGGGCTGCTGCTGCTCGCCGGCGGGTTCATCTTCATGGTCTACGACGGCGCCCGCTGGGTCGCCGACCAGACCCTTCGGTTCACCCGCTTCGGCCAGTTCTGGAACGACATCAATCAGGCCAGCCAGACGGCATTCCGGACCTGGGTCGAGGCCAAGGCGCCCTGGCTCTGGACCTCGGTGATCCGCCTGGTGCTGGATCAGCCGGTTTTCGCCGTCCTCGGCATTCTCGGCATCCTCCTGATGATCCTGTTCCGCCCGCGCAAGCCGCTGATCGGCTATTCCCGGGATTGAGCTTTCAATTCGCGCGCCTCGAACCGGCGTGCGGACGGCGTAACGGGGCTGCCCCTTTGCGCGTAAAGACCTATATTCCCAACTGATCGCGAGCACGCCGCCTGAGCGCTTGGCTCATCGCCTTGGCTCAGGCGAGGCACAGCTCGTTCCCGGAGATCCGTCCATGCTGTTCATGCGCAAGACCACCGCATTGCCGAGCGCCACGGAAGCGCTGTCCGGCCGTGCGCAAGCCATTCCGACCGCGAACACCCATTTCGTCAACGGCACGAAGTTGCAGCCGCCTTATCCCGCCGGCCTCGAGCAGGCGGTGTTCGGGCTCGGCTGCTTCTGGGGCGCCGAGCGCAAGTTCTGGGAGCTAGGCGAGGGCGTTTACACAACTGCCGTCGGCTATGCCGGCGGCCACACGCCGAACCCGACTTATGAAGAGACCTGCTCGGGCCGCACCGGTCACACCGAAGTGGTGCTGGTCGTGTTCGATCCGAACAAGGTGTCCTACGAGAAGCTGTTGAAGACGTTCTGGGAGAGCCACAACCCGACGCAGGGCATGCGTCAGGGCAACGACGTCGGCACGCAATATCGAAGCGCGATCTACACCTATTCAGACGTGCAGAAGAAAGCGGCCGATCAATCGAAGGCGCTCTATCAGAAGGCGCTTGCTGCAAAAGGTCTCGGCACCATCACCACCGAGATCGCACCCGCCGGTGAATTCTACTTTGCCGAGGACTATCATCAGCAATATCTGGCCAAGAATCCCGCCGGTTATTGCGGACTGGGCGGCACCGGCGTGTCCTGCCCGATCGGTGTCGGTGTGAGCGCGTAAGCCAGCCGCGAAGGTGGTGCACCTCTCCCGCTTGCGGGAGAGGTCGGCGCGTCCCCGGGCGATGCGAAGCATCGTCCCGCGCGCCGGGTGAGGGTTCTATCCTCTGGGGGACAGTCCCATCGTGGAGACACCCTCTCCCCAACCCTCTCCCGCAAGCGGGAGAGGGAGCGCACATGCCCCGTTGCTCACGCTGCTGTCGCGCCACGCGGCCCTCAACGCTTTATTAACCATAACCGGTGCATCACTGGATCTGTCTCGTTTCGAGGGATAAGTCCGGTGCCGGTTGCACGCGCGTTTCGATTGTCGATCTCGGCAGCGTCCCTGGCAGCGTCCGCCGCGCTGACCCTTGGCGGCTGCATGCAAACCGCTGGTCCCGTCGCCTATGTGCAGCCGCGCGCCGATCTCGATTCGATGGCCTATGGCCAGCCGTACAACGCGCCGCAGCCGGTCGTCGTCGGCAGTGGCGGCGGTGCCATCGCAGCACTCAGCAATTCCTTTGCCTCGCCTGCGCCCATGCCGGTTGGTTATGCCGCACCGATGGCGGCGCCGGTCCGCTACGATTCCTCCTACCATCTCGACGCTGGCGACAGGCTGCGCGTCGTGGTCTATGGCCAGGAAGGTCTCACCAACAGCTACGCGATCGACGCCGGCGGCTCCATCACGATGCCGCTGATCGGCGGCGTGCCGGCACGCGGCCGTACCCCGGCGGGCCTTGCCGGCGAGATCGCCGCGCGGCTGCGCAACGGCTACATCCGCGAACCTTCGGTTGCCGTCGAGATCGAGGCCTATCGCCCGTTCTTCATTCTCGGCGAAGTCTCCGCGCCCGGCCAGTATCCGTATGTGCCGAACATGACGGTCGAAAGCGCCGTCGCGATTGCCGGCGGCTTCTCGCCCCGCGCCAAGCGCGACGTGGTCACCGTCACACACACTGAAGCCGGCGGCGCCATGCGCGCCGTGGTGCCGCTTGGCACCCCCTTGAGCCCCGGCGACACCGTGTTCGTCGGCGAGCGCTGGTTCTAGAGCGCTTTCGAGCGAAGCTCACCGCCTGAAATCCAGCCGCCCGTTCGGAAAACATCCGTCGATCCTGGTGGCGTCGACCGCCAGCCCAACCCATGGCCGTGTAATCACCGGATTGGTTAGGTTGATATATTTCCCGACCAGGCGATCCCCGCCGTCGCGCGCCGCATCGATCAGCCCGTGCCGGCGGCCATGGTCCCAGTCGAAGCGCAGGAAGATGCGCTCGCCTGTGACCCGCACCTCAGCGCGTCCTTCTTTCCAGGCTTGCGGCGTATCGCCGGCAATGGTCGGATCTGCGCCGCCATTCCAGCGGCTGAACCAGATGCCGTCGAGCGGGTCTGACTGTGCCGCGATTTTTGCCCACGCCGCCGCGTTGACGTCGGCGGCGTCGCCGCTAAGCGTGGCGATTGCGGCATAATCCATGACGTCGCGATCATCAGGCGCGGGCACGTCCATGGTGCCGAACGGATTGCGGATGACGATGTTCGTATTGGCTTGCTGCATCACGATCTCCCGGCGTGGGTTGGCTTGATCAGCCAGCTCTATCGCCGTGCGGCAGGATGCAGCCACCCGATTCCTGCTCGTCATTCCCGGGCGCGCGAAGCGCGAGCCCGGAATGACAGCGAAGCAGCCGCGCGCGCTACGATTTCAAATGCCTTGCGAAAAATTCCATGCTGCGCGGCCAGGCGATGTCGGCGCTGGCCTTGTCGTAACTCGCCCGCTCGTCGCAGTGAAAGCCGTGCTGCGCGCCCGGATAGACGAAGACCTCGACGTCCGGCCGCTTCGCCTTGATGGTCTCGACGTCGGTCAGGGGAATGCCGGCATCCTTCTCGCCAAAATGCAGCTGCGTCGGCACTTTGGGTGTCTCGTCGGCAAAGCGCACGACGGCGCCGCCGTAATAGCCGATCGCGGCCTTCAGGCCCGACAGCCGTGTCGCCGCGACGAAGGCGACGCTGCCGCCCAGGCAAAAGCCGATGATGCCGACCGGGCCGACGCTCTTCACCGCATCGATCGCCGCCTGGGTGTCGCGCAGCATCGCGTCCCAATCCGGACTGGCGACGAACTTGCGCGCCTCCGCGATCTCATCGGGCGTGTAGCCGGACTGGAAGCCCGGCGAGGTCCGGTCGAAGATCGACGGGGCGATCGCGACATAGCCTTCCCCGGCGAGGCGATCGCAGACCGAGCGGATGTGATGGTTGACCCCGAAAATTTCCTGGATCACCACCACCGCGCCCTTCGCCGTGCCCGCGGGGTCAGCGCGATAGGCACTGAGCTGGAAATTGTCGGAGGCCGTCAGCTTGATGTCTTGTCCCACGCGGGTTGTCCTTGTTGGTTGTCACGAATTCACTCTTTCTCCTCATCCTGAGGAGCGCGCTCTTGCGCGCGTCTCGAAGGATGAAAGATCGAGCTGCGAGAGGCGGGCCTGCATGGATCGAGACGGCGCTTCGCGCCTCCTGACCATGAGGAGAACCACCTATTCCCACATCCAGTTCTCGCCATAGTCCTCCTTCCATCCCGCCAACCGGCCATGACGGAACTGCAGGAACAGGCGGTGACGGTAGGGGATCAGTCCGCTGCCGCCGATGTTGCGAAGCGCGAGATAGATCTCGTTGCCGGGACGCCCGCGCACATATTGCAGCGGTTGCCCCAGCGCCCGCGCGGTCTGCCCGGCATCCATGCCGAAGGCGAGCGGCGTGTTGTTCGACAAGGCCGCGACGAAGGGCAGGCGGGGTGGTGTCCCGCCGAACTGCTCGGCTTGCGCGGATACCGACAGCAACACCGCGCCCGCAGCCAACATCGCTCGCTTCATTGCCTGTGTTCCCGTCCGATCGTCTATTCCGGCAAGTTCTTCAGGAAAGGCAGCACCGCGTCAACAAAAGCCTGCGGCTGGTCGATGTTGACGGCATGTCCGGCGGCGGGAATCACGACCTTTTGCGCGCCGGGAATTTTCGCGGCCATGTAGTCCGACGCGGCGAGGAACGGCGTGTCGTCGGCACCGACCACGATCAGGCTGGGCACCTTGATCTCCGGCAGCAGCTCGATCACCTTCGCATCGCGCTGGGTCAGCATGCCGCGTGCGGCGAGCGCCAATCCCGTGGCATTGCGATGGCGCGCGGTGGCGCGCTCGCGCGTCGCCGCCTTCAGCACGTCGAGCCCTTCGCGGTCGAACTTGTCGGCAGTGGCGAGCGCCCGCGCATTCCAGGCCTCGCGTGCGTCGTCCTTCTTGAAGCCCGGGCCGGTGTCGATGATCAGCAGCGCGCGGACGCGCTTTGGATGCGCGCGAGCGAAGGCAAGCGACATGTAGCCGCCGAGCGACAGCCCGCCGATGATGGCGCGCTCAGTGCCGACCACATCGAGAATCGCCGCGATGTCGCCGACCGTGAGCGCTTCGCTGTAGGCGGCGGGATCGTCGGGATAGTCGGACTGGCCGTGACCGCGCATGTCCCACAGGATCAGCTTGTGGTCCTTCGCGAGCGCATCGACCTGCCCATGCCACATCGCCGAGGTCGATGAGTAGCCGTGGGTCAGCAGCAGCGGCGGGCCTTCGCCATGAACCTCGTAGTAGATTTTGACGCCGTCCCGATCGATCCCAGCCATTGCATGCCTCTTGTTATCTCGTTTCTTCACCCATCCTAACGCGCCAGGTTACTCAGGGGAAACCGCCTGAACGCGATGGCCTGCATGTTTGGCGTGCACTCTGTTGCGTCCAGTCGCTGCATCATCGCTGTTCTCGCAACGCACAAGATGCGCGCGCCGCGTTTGTTCGATCGATTCCAAATTGCATTTGCCTCCGCGCCTGAACGCGATCATTCTTGCGGTCAAGGCTGGCGCCGGCCCGGTGGGCGTCCGCCAAGACAAGTTGCCGCCGTAAGCGGCTTCATGCACCGGCAGGGGAAGACGCCTATGCCAACTCTCACCATCAACGGGCGGAGTCTGTCCGTGGATGCGGCGAACGACACGCCGCTCCTCTGGGCGATCCGCGAGCAATTGCAGATGACCGGCACCAAGTTCGGCTGCGGTGCCGGGCTTTGCGGCGCCTGCACCGTGCACGTCAACGGCGAAGCCGTGCGGTCGTGCCAGACCATGGTCGGCGATGTCGCCGGCAAGAAGATCACCACCATCGAAGGCCTCGCCGCCAAGGGCGACCATCCCTTGCAGAAGGCGTGGATCGCCGAGCAGGTGCCGCAATGCGGCTACTGCCAGTCCGGGCAGATCATGCAGGCGGCGTCGCTGCTGGCGAAAAATCCCAACCCGACCAAGGAAGAGGTCGTGGCACATATGGACGGCAATCTCTGCCGTTGCATGACCTATTCGCGGATCCAGAAGGCAATCATGCGCGCCGCAACCGAGATGCGCACCGCATCCGCCTCCGGCAACGAGCGGAGGCCCACATGAATAAGCACATCAAGAGCGTCACAGCCGAAACGACAGATCTCAGCCGCCGCTCCTTCCTTGTCGGCACCGCGGCAACCGGCCTCGTGCTCGGTTATGCCGGCGTGCCCGGCATCGGTGAGGCGCTCGCGGCGCCCCAGAACTTCGAGCCTAGTGTCTGGTACGCGATCGCGCCCGATGGTCTCGTCACCGTCACCTGCGGCAAGGCCGACATGGGCCAGCACATCGCCTCCACCATGGCGCAGATCGTGGCCGAAGAGCTGGGCGCCAAATGGAGCGACATGCGGGTTCAGCTCGCCTCCAATGATCCGAAGTTCAACGATCCCGTGCTCGGCGCGCAGATCACCGGCGGCAGCTGGTCGACCATGATGAACTTCGAGGCCATGAGCCGCGCCGGCGCCGCCGGACGGATGGCGTTGACGGAAGGCGCGGCCGCCGCGATGGGCGTGCCTGCGTCGGAACTGGTGGTGCGCGATTCCATGATCTCGCATCCGAAGTCGAAGAAGGCGATGTCGTTCGCCGATGTCGTCAAGAGCGGCAAGGCGACCAAGTCCTTCACGCCGGACGAGCTCAAGGCGATCAAGCTGAAGACGCCGGATCAATACACCATGATCGGCGTGTCGGTGCCGCAACTCGACATCCCCGCCAAGACCAATGGCACGGCCAAATACGGCATCGACGTGATGATTCCGGGCATGGCCTATGGCGTGGTGGTGACGCCGCCGGTGCGCTTCGGCGCCACGGTCAAGTCGGTCGACGACAGCGCCGCCAAGAAAGTGCCGGGCTTCATCAAGGCCGTCACCCTCGACGACAAGACCGGAACGACCTCGGGCTGGGTCGTCGCGGTCGCCAGCACCTATGCCAATGCCAAGAAGGCGGCGCAGGCGCTCAAGATCGCCTATGACGGCGGTCCGAACGCGAAAGTGTCGAGCCAGTCGCTGCTCGACGAGGCCATGCGGCTTCAGAAGCAGGAGGATTCCGGCCAGTTCTTCGTCAAGGACGGCGATCCCGCGGCGGCGTTCGGCACGGCGGCCAAGGTGCTGGAGGCGGAGTACACCACCAGCATCAATATCCATGCGCCGATGGAGCCAATGAACGCCACGGCGGAGTTCAAGGGCGAAATCCTGCACATCTATTCCGGCAACCAGTTCGCGACGCGCTCCGGTGCGATCGCGGCGGGTGCGGCCGGGATCGATCCAAAATTCGTCGTCATGCATCAGATGTGGCTCGGCGGCGGCTTTGGCCGCAGGCTCGATGCCGACATGATGATTCCGGCGGTGCAGGCGGCGAAGGCCATCGGCAAGCCGGTGAAGGTGATCTACACGCGCGAGAACGACATGACGATGGATTTCTCGCGTCCGCTCACCTATCAAAAAGTAAAGGCGGGCGTGGACGGCGACGGCAAGCTCGTCGCGCTCAGCCACGACGTGGTTTCGGCGTGGCCAACGGCGCGCTGGGGAATCCCTGATTTCCTGACGCCGTCGGTGGACAAGAAGGGTCCGCTCGACTCCTTCACGGTGAACGGGGCCGACTTCTTCTACACCGTGCCCAACCATCATGTGCGCGCGATCAAGAACGAGATGGCGCACAACGCGACGCCGTCCGGCCAGCTCCGCTCGGTCGCGCCGGGTTGGACCTTCTGGGCGGTCGAGAGCATGATCGACGAGATCGCGGCGGCGGCGGGCAAGGACCCCGCACAGTTCCGCATCTCGCTGCTCGACGGCGCCGGCAAGAACGACGGCGGCGCGCAGCGGCTGCGCAACACGTTGCTCGCCGCGATGGGCCTTGCCGGCTACGGCAGCAGGAAGCTGCCGAAGGGTGAGGGCATGGGCGTAGCCTGCGTCTCGTCGCAGGAACGCGCGACCGCAAGCTGGACGGCCTGCGTTGCCCATGTCGCCGTCGCGCCGTCGGGCGAGGTCACCGTGAAGAAGCTCACGGTCGCCACCGACGTCGGCACGCAGGTGCATCCCGACAACATCCGTGCCCAGGTCGAGGGCGCGGCGCTGTGGGGCCTGTCGCTGGCGATGTACGAGAAGGCGACACTGAAGGACGGTGGCATCGAACAGACCAATTTCGACAGCTACACGCCCTTGCGCATGAGCCAGGTGCCCGAGGTCGCGATCGCCGTGATCGCCAATGGCGAAAAGGCCACCGGTGTCGGCGAACCCGCGGTGACAGTGATCGCACCCGCGATCGGCAACGCCATCTTCAACGCCTCGGGCGCTCGCGTCCGGGCCCTGCCGATCACCGCCGAAGCCGTGAAGAGCGCGATGAAGGCGTAAGGCTGGTTGCGATTGTGACCCGACATGATCCGCCGGGGGGCAGCCCCCGGCGGATTTGTCGTTAAAAAAGCTCTGCGTTTGCAAGCACATCCCTACTGTGCATGGGGTTGTTTTCGAGGTTTTGATTGGAACCGCTCGGAGAGGCGAACTCCGTAAAATTGTCCCTGATTTCGCAGGGTTCCATTGAGCACGCCTCTTAAGGGCCGGAGAACCTGATCCGGCTTAGGCTTTGGCCCGAAACACGCCCGTGCTCTTGGGGAAGCCATGAACGCCTCAGCCAAACCCGCCGCCAAACGCCGGCTTCTACTCGCCTCCGACCGGAGCGACGAGAGCACCGAGCTCGCCAGCATCCTCAAGGCGGTTGGCGACGTCGCGACAGTGACGACGCAGGAGATACCCGAGCAGCCCTCGCGCGATCTCTCCGGCCTCGTGGTCGACATCAATCTGCGCTCGCCCGAGAGCGTGCAGCGGGTGCGCAACAAGCTGCGCGGCGATGCCTATCGCGCGATGCCTCGTCTGTTCGTGCTTGCCGACGCCCTGCATCACGGCACCATGCAGGCCTGGGCCTTGGGCGCCACCGACACCATCTCGCGGCCGCTTCAGCCCGAGGACATCCTGCAGCGCATCCGTGCGGCGTTCCCCGACACCGCCGTCTACGACGCGACCGATCGCGGCAAGACGCTCAATCGCGGCGTCGAGGCCGCGCACGCGGTGCTGAAGAAGATGTTCGAGAAGCTGCCGCTTGGCGTGCCCCTGACCTTCGACGACGTCATCGCCGCCGAGAGCAAGATCCTGAAGGCGATCAAGCACTCCTCGCTGCGCGAGTGGCTCACCACGGTGGGCTGCCACCATGTCGGCAGCTACCGCCACTGCCTGTTCGTGACCGGATTTGCGGTCTCCTTCGCCCAGCATCTCGGCATGCGCGAGGACGACCAGCGCCGGCTGACCCGTGCCGCGCTGCTGCACGACGTCGGCAAGGCCTTCGTTCCCTCCGCGCTGCTCGACAAGCCCGGCAAGCTCACCGATGAGGAAATGGCCGAAGTCCGCCAGCACCCGCGCCGCGGCTATGACGCGCTCGCAGCCCAAGGCGGCTTCCCGCCGGAGATGCTGGACGTCGTGCTGCATCACCACGAATTCCTCGACGGCTCCGGCTATCCCAACAATCTCTCGTCGAACCAGATCAGTGATATCGTGCGGGTCACGACGATCGTCGACATCTACGCGGCACTCGTGGAGAAGCGCGCCTATCGCATGCCCTTCACCCACTCGCGCGCGTTTACGATGATGGAAGGCATGGGCGGCAAGCTTGACCAGCAGCTGTTGCAGGCCTTCCGCCCGGTGGCGCTGGGATCGTTCTGAAGTCGGTGTCGCGAATCTTGCGGCGCTAGCACAACACGCTCGGTGTCGTCCCGGCGAAGGCCGGGACCCGTAACCACAGGGAGTGGTTTGGCGACGACTCGTCGTTTGGTACAGGCACTGCCCGTCCTTGTTAGATCACGCGGTATGGGTCCCGGCCTTCGCCGGGACGACGATGTGCCCTCACCCCACCATCTTTCTCAGCTCCGCCTTCGCGACCTTCTCCAGCGTCGAGCGCGGCATGTCGTCGACGAAGCGGATCTCACGCGGCACCTTGAAGTCGGCGAGGCCGGCGCGGCAGGCGGCCATCACGGCCTCGTGCAGATCAGGCCGCGCACCGGCGACGCCACCCTGCGGGATGATGAAGACGACCGGCACCTCGTCCAGCATCGGATGCGTCTTCGCCACCACGGCGGCCTCGCGCACGCCGGGGACCAGTGCGACCACCTGCTCGATCTCGGACGCGGCGACGTTCTCGCCGCCGACCTTGAGCATGTCCTTGCTGCGGTCTGCGAAGCGGATGTAGCCGTTCTCCAGCCGCACCACGCGGTCACCGGTGAGAAAGAAGCCGTGCTCGTCGAAGCTCTCGCGCGTCGCCTTCTCGTTGTGCAGATATTCGGCGAACAGCGACAGGCCGACAATGCCCTTGATCGAGAGATTTCCGGTGCCGCCGATTTCGGTC